>NZ_DDHH01000187.1:0-20714 GCF_002338015.1 Rhizobium sp. UBA1881 | reverse complement strand
CCCCTTGTGGGGGAGATGTCCGGCAGGGCAGAGGGGGGTGCCACGGGCTCAAAGCAAGCCGCTGCCCCTCCCCAAACCTCCCCCTCACAACCCCGCATTGGCCGTAGGGCGCACGACGATGTCGTTAACATCCACATCGGCGGGTTGGTCGATGGCGTAGAGGATGGCGCGGGCGATGGCGTCGGGTTTCAGCGCCACGGCGCGGTAGGCGACCATGGCTTCGGCGGCGAAGGGTTCGGTGATGGTGTCGGCGAGTTCGGATTCGACCACGCCGGGATAGACGCAGGTGACGCGCAGGATCTTGTTTTCCTGACGCAGGCCATCGGAGATCGCCCGCACCGCGTACTTCGTCGCGCAATAGACCGCCGCTGTCGGCGAGACGGCGAGGCCGCCGACGGAGGAGACGTTGATGATCTGTCCGGCTTGCTGGGCATTCATGACGGGCAGCACGGCGGCGATGCCATAGAGCACGCCCTTTATGTTGACGTCGATCATCCGATCCCATTCCTCGACCTTCAGCGATGACATCAGCGACAACGGCATGACGCCGGCATTGTTGACGAGCACGTCGACGCGGCCGAACTCGGCAATAGCAGCGTCGACGAAGGCCTGCATGTCGGCGCGGTCGGTGACGTCGAGCGCTCTCGAGATGACGACACCGCCCGCGGCGCGGATTTCCTCGCTCAAAGCGTCCAGGCGGCCGGTTCGGCGCGCGCCGATGGCCAGCTTTGCGCCAGCGAGACCCAATTCGCGGGCCGTGGCGGCGCCGATGCCGCTGCTGGCGCCGGTGATCAGCACTACCTTGTTGTTCATATCGGTCATGTCTTGCTCCTCAAGCGATCTGTTGACCGACACAGGATCGCGCTGACGGGACGAGTTGCGGTAGACAGCTTTTCCGGAATTCTTGCACGATCCTCCGAATTGGGATGATGGGCTCTTGGCAAAGCGCGCGAGACGTCCGATGCTGGCGCCATGGAAACAATTACCGATCTCGCTGCCCTGATAGACCGCCATGCCGGCGTGGATGGAAACTTCGACACCGCGCTGCCGCGCGTCGGCGTTATACGATCCTCGGCGACCACCGAGCCGCTACATACGCTCTACAAGCCCTCTTGCTGCATTGTCGCGCAGGGGCGAAAGCGGGCGACGATCGGCGATGCCAGCTATATCTACGATGCCGCGCAATATCTCGTGGTTGGCGTCGACCTGCCGGTCATCGGCGCGGTGATCGAGGCCAGCGCTGACGCGCCCTATCTCTGCCTGCGGCTGGAGTTCGACCGCACGCTTCTGAACGAAATGATCGCCGGTGCACCAGCACGCGACGAGAACCCGGCGGCGGCGCGGGTGAGCGAAACCACGCCACGGCTGATCGATGCGGCGGCGCGTCTGCTTGGTCTTCTCGATACGCCCGAGGATGCGCCGGTGCTGGCGCCGCTTGTCGAGCGGGAGATTTTGCATCGGCTGATATCCGGGCCGCAGGGCGGGCTGATCCGACAGATCGCCAGCGGCGAGAGCCGGCTGAACCAGATCGGCCGGGCGGTGGATTATGTCTGCCGCAATTTCGGAAGCCCATTCGCGATCGAGGAACTGGCCGATATCGCCGGCATGAGCTCGTCGTCCTTTTACGAGCATTTTCGCGCGGCGATGGCGATGAGCCCGCTGCAGTTTCGCACCCAGATCCGCCTGCAGGAAGCCCGGCGGCTGATGATCGTCGAGGGCATGACGGCGGCCGAGGCGGGGTTTCGCGTCGGATATGACAGCCCATCTCAGTTCAATCGCGATTATGTCCGCGTGCACAAGGAGACGCCGAAGCGGGATGTGGCGCGGATGCGCACATCTCCGAACTTTGCCGGATACTAGGAAGCGGCGGGCGGCAGCAGGAATAGCGTCAGGCCGAATATGGCATAGACGGCGAGCGCCAGCACGCCGACATACCAGGCGCCGCGCCCGCCATTGGAAAGCAGTGCGGCCGCCATCATGGCGAGGAACATCATGGCGACCGCGCCCGGCCAGAACTGCAGCGACATGGGCTCTGGGCCGATGAAATAGCTGACAATGACGAGAACGGGGGCGACGAAGAGCGCGATCTGCGAGGCGCTGCCCAGCGCGATACCGACGCTGAGATCGAGCCGGTTGGCGCGGGCGGCCGAGAAGGCCGCGGTCATTTCCGCCGCCGCGCCAACGAGCGCCACGACGATGAAGCCGACGAAGGCGGGCGTCATGCCCATCTTCTCGGCCGCCGCCTGCACCGAGCCGACGAAGACCTCGCTGATGAGCGCAACGAAGAGCGTCACCACGACGAGGATGATGATGCTGGTCGAAAGCCCCCAGCCGCCATGGTGCTCCTCGGCCTCGCCGACGCTGGCAAAGAGCTCGCGGTGGGTCTTCAGCGAAAACAGCATGCCCATGGCGTAGACCGCGATCAGGATCACGGCGAGGCCGAGGCTGAGCGCCTGCACCATCTCCGGCCCCTGGTCGGCGCGGCTGACAAGCGAGGGGACAAACAGCGCGACGGTGGCGAGAAAGAGCAGCGACGCCTGAAAGCGGGCGCTGACGCGATTGAACTCCTGCAGGTGATGCTTGAGGCCGCCGAGCAGGAAGGAGCCGCCGAGCATGAACAGCGTGTTGGTGACGATGGCGCCGGCGATCGACGCCTTGACCAGCAGATATTGCCCGGCCTGCAGGGCGGCGAGCGATATGACGAGTTCGGTGAGATTTCCGAGCGTGGCGTTCAACAGGCCGCCGACGGCGTCACCCGTGCGGGCGGAGACGGCTTCGGTCGCGCGGCTGAGCAGGGCCGCGAGTGGGATGATCGCCAGCACGGAGAGGATGAAGAGCAGCGTGTGGGACTCTGGCGCTGCCATATCGGTCAGGATCACCACCGGTACGAAGACGAGCAGCGCCAACAGCGGCGCGGCGCGAAGCTCGGCCATTGTTGCCGCGATCAGCCCCGAAGGCCCATGTTTGCGCTGAACGTTCTGCACTGCGGGCTCCATCCGGATTTTCGCGCGGATGAGCATAGGGGCTTGGTCGTCGGCCTGCATTGCGTGTGATCAACGCTGCGCCGATATCACTGCCTTTGCCGCGAAGGATTGATCCTGCGCAATGCGGAACGTGGTGTGCCTGCTAGTTTGGCCGGGATGAAAGCGAGGGGTGTGGTTGGAATGCAGTCAGGAGCGGCGATCGGAGTGCGGTACATGGTTGTGCCGGGCCGCCTTGGGCTTGTCGACGTCATCGACCGGGCGACGGGCTTGCCTGTCGAGGCCGGGGTGACGGCTGTGCTGCTTGAGCCGCGCGAAGCGAGGGAACTTGTGCGGTGGCTGCTGCGTCGGGCGCATGCTGAGACCCGTCGAGTGGATGCCGAAGGCGGAGGGCAGCGTTCGGCATGCGCCGCGGAAGACGTGCCGTTGTGCCGGCTGGCGCGTGGGCGGAACGAAGCCGAGATCGTCGCGCAGTATTGATATTGACCCACATAGGCTGGAGGTCCGGTGCCCGTCAACTTTCTCCTCGCCACCGCGCTGATCGCGGCCACAGTCGCCATACAGGCCGTCTTCATGGAGATCGGGCTTCGCGCCATCCGGCACGCGGAGCCCGGATATCTCGGGCGCCATGCCACGACCGCGACGGTCGCCTGGGTCAGCTACCTCCTCATTCCGATCAGTCTCGATATCTGCCTCTGGGCGCTTCTCTACTATCTGATCGGCGCGCTGCCATCGCTTGACGACGCCATCTATTTCTCCACCGCGACCTTCACGACCGTCGGCTATGGCGATGTCGTGCTTGGCAAGGAGTGGAGGCAGATTTCGGCTTTCGAGGCGGTCAACGGCTGGATCATCTTCGGCTGGGCGACTGCGCTGATCATGGCCGTCATCCAGCGCCTGTATTTCCGGGACGGCAAGGCGAACGACGTGTGAGGTGTCAGCTTCGCGAGGTCATGAAGACGCCGACCAGCGTGACGCCGAGACCGACGAACATCGTCAGCGTCAGCGGCTCGGAAAACAGCGCCCACGCCCAGAGCATGGTGACCGGTGGGCTCAAATAGATCGCGGCACTGACCTTGGCGACCGGGAAGAGCCGCAGGCTGGTGTAATAGACCGAGTAGGCCGCGAAGGTGGCGATCAGCACCAGCCAGACCATGCCGATGGCAAAGTTCTGCGTCATCGGCGGCGCGATATCGCCCTGGATCAGGGCGCAGATACCAAAGAGCACCGAGCCGGTCAGCGTGTGGATGCAGAGGCTCTGGTGCACCGGCATATGGCCGACGCGGCGGCGCTTGTGGAGCACCGAGGCGAGCGCGAAGATCAGCATCGAGCCGACGGTCAATCCGTAAGCCCAAAGCGGCGCCGATCCGAAGCTCAGGCTATCGAGCGAGACGATCAGCACACCCGCCACGGCGATCGCCGTGCCAAGCCACTGGCGGCCGCTCAGGCGTTCGCCGAGCACCGGCTGCGACAGGGTGGCGATGGCAAGCGGCAGCAGATCCGAGATCAGCGCCACAAGGCCGGTGGGCACGCGCTGCTCGATCGCCAGCGCGAAGCCGCCGAGATAGAGGAAGACCGACATGACGCCGAACCACATTTGCCCGACGATCGCCTTCCGCTGCATGCGCGGGCCGATGGCGAGGGCGAAGGGCAGCAGGATCAGGCCGGACAGCAGCGTGCGCCAGAAGAGCACGAGCACAACGCTCGCCTCCTCGCTGGCATAGCGGATACCGACAAAGCCGGAGCTCCAGCCGATGATCAGCAATGTGGCCATCAGCGGCCATAGAAGGCGATGCTGCTGCTTGGTCGTGGCGGTCAATGCGTGGTCCGTCATCGGTCATTCCTGTGATGCGTCTCATCGAGGGCATAAGCTATTGGTTGCGGGCGAGCACATGACAAATTTCGATCGCGGCATGACTTTCAAGCGAAACCAGTCATGGAAGTTTGCAAATGCCGGCTCCCCGTTGCATGCTCTGACCGGCAAGCAACGAAGAGATCGACACGAGATGAGCGACCTGAACAACCGGCGGCTGGAGATCGATGCTCTGCGTGCCATCTGGGCGATACGTCATCACGGCGGCATCACGCGGGCGGCGGAAGCGCTTGGCCTGTCGCAATCGGCCGTCAGCCACAAGATCAAGCGGCTGGAAACGAGCTTCGGCTGCGAGCTCCTGAACCGCAAGGCCGGCGCTACCGCCTTTACCACCGAGGGCGAGGAGCTGCTCGATTATGCCGGCCGCATTCTCGGCCTGCATGACGAGGCGCTGCTCAGCCTGTCGAAGACGACGCTGGCCGGGCGGATCGCGCTCGGGCTGACGGAGGACACGACCTGTTCGGCGCTCGCCCATATTCTCGGTCGCTTCCGCCGGCTGCATCCCGATGTTTCCGTGCGCACGCAGGTGCGGATGAGCCTGGTACTGCGGGCGATGCTCGAGCAGGGCGAGCTCGACGCGGCGATCGTGCAGGTGTTCGCCCACGAGGTGCGCCCGACCGATGTCATCCTGTTTCGAGAGACGCTGCACTGGGTGAAGCATCCGAGCCTGCTCCTGCCGCAGACGGCGTCCGTGCCCTTCCTCTCCTTCCACGACGATTGCTTCTACCGCCACTGGGCGCTCGATATCGGGCAGGATGGCGGGATCCTGCTGGAGACGGTGTTCGAATGCGCGAGTGCCGCGGGGATTATCGCCGCCGTCAGCTCCGGCATGGGCGTGGCGCTGCTCAACGAGCGGCATTTACGGCCGGAGATGCAGATCATCACCGACCGCTTCCCCGTGCCGCCCGATCTCGTCTATGTGGTCCGTCGCGGCCGCAAGGTGCGCAACGCAGCACTTGATACGCTGGTGGCGGAGATTGAAAGCGAGATCAGCCGCTATGGCGGGCTGGCGCTGGCGAGCTGAGGTTTTCGGCCAGTTGAGGTCCTGAACGCGAAAGGGGCGGCGCGATGCGCAGCCCCTTCCCTTTCCTGTCGATGATCAGGCGTTCGATCAGAACTCCGACCATTCTTCCTTGACGGCCGCGGCACCGGCACCACCGCCACCGAAGGCGCGGGCAACGCTGCGCTTCAGCGCGTTGGCCGGCGAGGCGACCGGGCGCGAGGCCGGGGTGGCGGTTGCCGCGCGCGGTGCGGCGCGGTCGTTGCCGAGGTTGAACTGGCGCAGCAGATCGTCCAGCGCCATGGCTTCCTGGGCGAGCGAGTGGCTGGCGGCCGTCTGTTCCTCGACCATGGCGGCATTCTGCTGGGTGCCCTGGTCCATGTTGTTAACGGCGGTGTTGATCTCCTGCAGGCCGATCGACTGTTCGCGCGTGGCGGTGACGATGGCGCCGACATGGCGGTTGATCTCCTGCACGGCGCCGACGATTTCGGACAGCGCCTTGCCGGTTTCGCCGACCAGCGAGACGCCGGAGTTGACCTGCGTGCCAGACGTATTGATCAGCGCCTTGATTTCCTTGGCGGCGTTGGCCGAGCGCTGGGCGAGCTCGCGCACTTCCTGGGCGACGACCGCGAAGCCCTTGCCGGCTTCCCCGGCGCGTGCCGCCTCGACACCTGCGTTCAGCGCCAAAAGGTTGGTCTGGAATGCGATGTCGTCGATGACGCCGATGATGTTGGAGATTTCGCCCGAGGACTTCTCGATTTCCTGCATGGCGGTGACGGCCTTGCGGACAACCTCGCCGGAGCGCTCGGCGCCGAGACGGGTGCGCTCGACGAGCTGGCCGACATCCTCGGCGCGCTTGGCACTGTCGCGGACCGTGGTGGTGACCTCTTCGAGGGCAGCCGCGGTTTCCTCGACGGCTGCGGCCTGCTGCTCGGTGCGGCGGGCCAGATCGTCGGCTGCGGTGCGGATTTCGCCGGCACCGGCATTGATGGCGGACGCATTGTGGCCAACCGACTGCAGGGCTGCCTGCAGCTTTTCGACGGCATGGTTGAAGTCATTGCGCAGGCGGTCGAACTGCGGCGCAAAGGCGGTGGTGATGCGGATCGCGACGTTGCCGTTGGCAAGACCGGAGAGACCATCGGCGAGGTTGTCGATGGCGAAGCGCAGTTCGCTTTCCTCGCGGGCCTTCTGCTCGTCGCCCATCTGGCGCTGGCGTTCGGCGTCTCCACGCATGCGGTCGGTTTCGCCGGCAAGGCGCAGCTTTTCGATGGCCGCGTTCTTGAACACCAGCACCGACTGCGCCATGCGGCCGACTTCGTCCTGGCGATCAAGTGCCGGAACGTCGATGTCGTTCTGGCCACCCGCCAGACGGCCCATGGCGGAGGTCATGCCGACGATCGGGCGAACGATGCTGCGCGACAACATCCAGGCGAGCACGACGGCCGCGAAGGCTGCGAAGATACCGCCGAAGAGCAGCGTCATGTTGAGCGCGGCACTTGCATCGGCCTTGATGGCGGAAAGCGCTGCGGATTCATCACGCGCGGCCTGCTTGATCTTGGCCGAGGCCTGGCGGAAACCGTCGAGCTGACCCTTGGTTTCGTTGACGCCGATCTTGACGATCTGGTCGATCGGCATGTCGGTTTCCTTGCGCGCCTTGCTCTGCGGCACGGCGAGCTGGTTGAAGTAGAGGTCGGCAGCCTTCTGCATGGCGTCGATCTGGCTCACGAACTCGGTCTTGCCCGCGGCCGTCTGCTTGGCGGCGGCAATCGCGTTCAGCATGCGGTCGCGGTTGTTGAAGAGATCGCCATAGGTGCTGTCGCTCTTGAAGAGCAGGAAACCGCGCAGGTTCACGGCCTGCTCGAGCATGGCCTGCAACGCGTCGTCGATCTGGTTGACCAGCAGCTCCGACCGCTTTTCCTCGACGGCAGCTTCCGCCACGGCGCCGGCCTTCGAATAGACGAAGGCGGAGACGGATACAAAGATGAGAATGAGAGCCGCGAAGGTCGCGGCGAGCTTACCGTTCAGGGACATGTTTCTAGCAAACATCAGTCGGTCTTTCCTGGGCGCCTGGCGCCATGGCAAATCGGGCACGCGTCAGCGCGTGCGGGGAAACTATCAACGAGGGAAAACATGATCGGCGGTGGAATTTCGGGCCATCATGGCGGACGCGGTTTTCGGCCGCTGCAATCGACGGCGACACTAGCCACGGAAAATTTAAAATTGTTTAAGTCGGCGCGGCAACTGGTCGCAGTTTATTGGCTGCAGCCACTGAATTCTCGGGGATTCAACCCGTTTGACGCTTCGTCGTCACACACCATCATAGCGCAGGTTGTAGGTCTCTTTTCACTTGGCTAGAGACCGCTAATTTTCCCATCGCTATCGACGGGTGAGCCGGCACCGACGATCCATGTGACATCAAAGGACTGCGGCGACGGTGGCGGCGGTCAACAAAAGGCTTGCAACTGATGGCATTGCCCGGCATGGACAGGCCATGTCCGATCAAAATACACAACGCATCGACCAGCTCCTCGTCAGCCTGGGTCTTTTTGCCAGCCGTTCGCGCGCCCGCGACGCGGTCAGCCGTGGCACCGTCAAGGTCGACGGCAAGGTCGTCACCAAGGCCGGCGCCGTCTTCGGCGAGGATGTCTCGATCGAGATCGACGACCCCGCGCAGGAATACGTCTCGCGCGCGGCGCTGAAGCTCGCGGCCGCCCTCGATCACTTCAAGCTCGATCCGACGGGCCATCACTGTCTCGATGTCGGCGCCTCCACCGGCGGCTTTACCGAAGTGCTGCTCGAACGCGGCGCCGCGCATGTGACCGCGATCGACGTCGGCCACGGCCAGATGCATCCGCGGCTTGCCGAGAACCCCGATGTTACCAATATCGAGGGGCTGAACGCGCGCAATCTGGAGGCCGAGGATATCGGCCATCCCCTCACCTTCATCGTCTCCGACGTCTCCTTCATCACGCTGAAGCTAGCGCTGGCCCCGGCGCTCGATCTCGCCGAACAGGGTGCGACCGCCGTATTGCTGGTCAAGCCGCAGTTCGAGGCCGGCCGCGAGGCGATCGGCAAGGGCGGCATGCTGAAGGACCCTTCGACTGCACCGGCCGTCGCTGCCGAACTGGAGCGCTGGTTCGTCGAGGACATGGGCTGGACCAGCCTCGGGCTGATCCCCTCTCCCATCTCGGGCGGGGACGGAAACCAGGAATATCTACTCGCAGGAACCAAGCCGTGAGCACTGAAACAGTCACCATCCAGAAGCTCGGCGCCCAGGGCGACGGCATCGCCAACGGCACTGATGGCCCCGTCTACGTGCCCTTCACGCTGCCGGGTGAGACGGTCGCCATCGCGCGCGTCAAGAGCCAGGGCACGGTGATGTCGATCACCACGCCCTCGCCGGACCGGCAGGAGCCGCACTGTCGGCACTTCGGCCCCGATGGCGTCAACGGCACCTGCGGGGGCTGCACGCTGCAGCATGCAGGCGATGCGGTCTATCGCGGCTTCAAGCGCCAGCTGGTCATCGATGCGCTGAAATCCAAGGGACTGACGCCTGAGGTCGGCGAGCTTGTCGTCGCTCATCCCGGCGAGCGCCGCCGCGTGACATTCGCGGCGCGCAAGACCGAGAAAGAGATGCTCATCGGCTTCAACCAGGCCGAAAGCCACCATCTCGTCAATATCGAGGAATGTCCCATCTCGTCGGCAAGCCTCATCGCCCGGCTGCCGGCGATCAAGGCGATCGGCGCGGCACTTGCCGTCAACGCCGAAGCGTTCCGTATCACCGTGCTCGAAACGGCAACCGGCCTCGACATCGCAGCCGACGGCCTGAAGAAGCTTTCGGACCAGCAGCGGCGCAAGGCGACCGAGACCGTGCTTTCGATGCGCGGGATCGCGCGCGTCTCCGTCAATGGCGAGATCCTGATCGAGCCCGTGAAGCCGATGCTCGATTTCGGCGGCGTCCAGGTATCGCCACCGGCTGGAAGCTTCACGCAGGCGACAAAGCCGGCGGAAGAAGCGATGTCCGAGCTGGTGCTTGCCCATGTCGGCAAATCCAAGCGTATCGCCGACCTCTTCGCCGGCACGGGCACCTTCTCGCTCAGGCTGGCGCGAATTGGCCGGGTGCATGCGGTCGAAAGCGAAGACAAGCCGCTTGCGGCACTCGACCACGCCGCGCGCAACACGCAGGGGATCAAGCCCGTGAGCGTAGAGCGCCGCGATCTGTTCCGCCGGCCGTTGATGACATCGGAACTGAAGGTCTACGACGCCGTCGTCTTCGACCCGCCGCGCGCGGGTGCCGAATTCCAGTGCAAGGAGCTTGCCCGATCCACGGTCAAGAAGATCGCCGCCGTCAGCTGCAACCCGCTGACGCTTGCCCGCGATCTCGCCATTCTCGTCGATGGCGGCTATCGCATCACCTCGGTGACGCCGATCGACCAGTTCCTGTGGACCTCGCATGTCGAGGTGGTGGCGACGCTGGAGAAGTAAGCCCGGCGTGCCCGACTACCGGATAGAGCTCAGCTGGCGTTCCGCAAAAGGCCGCCGGCGAGATGCCTGAAGGCATCGACGACCTTTTCCAGAACCGCATGCGGATCATCGGCCGCGGCGATCCAGAGCGCTGCGTTTAGCGCCGCACCGTTGATCAGCCGGGCAGCGGCCTCGGCATCCACGGGCTTGACGATACCATCAGCAATCAGCGCCTCGATGGTCTCAGTGCTTGTGCGCAGGCAGGCGGTCTGGTTCGGCCATTGTGAGGGATCGCCGAGCACGGCGGGGCCATCGAGCAGCATGATCCGCTGGATTTCAGGCTCGAGCGCCATCTCGATATAGGCGATGCCTTCGTTGATAAAGCCTTCCCAGGGTGTCTTCCCCTTGGCCTGCGCGGCGCGCTGGCGCACCAGCATCTCGGCGTCGATCTGGTCAATGACGGCCTGCAGCAGCCCCTTCTTGTCGCCGAAATTATGATAGAGCGCGCCGCGCGTCAGCCCCGCTTCGGCAGTGAAATCATCCATCGACGAGGCGGCGTAACCCTTTATGGCAAAAGCCTTTCGGCCGGCCGCGATGAGCTTTGCCCTCGTTTCCTCGACCATCTGCGCACGCGTTCTCGCCGTCACCCTTGCCTCCATAAATCAGCATACGTGGTGTATGCGTATTGACATACGTCGCGTATGCTTCCTATATTCACATACGGGGCGTATATCACTCTCGCCCTTGATCGTGAAGAGCAGAGATCCAGGTGACTGAAAAGCAACGTGGCGCGCCCTTTGGCGCGACGGCGGACGCCTAGGCTTTGCCTTGTTGAAACAGGAGCATGACATGACCAAACGCGACGCAATCTTCCCCGCCGGCCGACAGGCGCTTTATGAGATCAACAGCTACTCGGCGGCGATCCGCTCCGGCGACCTTCTCTTCGTCTCCGGCCAGGTGGGCAGCCGCGAGGACGGATCACCCGAACCTGATTTTCCGAAGCAGGTGCAGCTCGCCTTCGACAATCTCGCGGCCGTGCTGAAGGCCGCCGGCGCCGGCTTCGACGATATCATTGACGTCACCAGCTTTCATACCGATCCCGAAAACCAGTTCGCGACGGTCAACGACGTTCGGCTGAAGGCGTTCAGCGACAAGCCCTATCCGAACTGGACGGCTGTCGGCGTCAACTGGCTGGCGGGCTTCGATTTCGAGATCAAGGTGATCGCCCGCATCCCCTCCCCCGCCGCAGCATAACGCAGCCTAGCGAATAAGGTTGACTAGGAAACCTTGTTACAGTAGTTTACTAGTCAACCAACGAGGCACCCGTGACCGAAACCAAACCCATCTCCGACATCGAAGCGCATCTCGGCTATTGGCTGCGGACGGTATCGAATGCCGTGTCGCAGAGTTTCGCGCGCAACGTAGAAGCGGAAGGCGTGACGGTGGCGGAGTGGGTGTTTCTGCGCATGCTTTACGACGTCGAGAGCATTGCGCCCTCGCAACTGGCCGAGCGCATGGGCATGACCAAGGGAGCGATCTCGAAGCTTGCCGATCGACTGGTCGAGAAGGACCTGGTGAGCCGCGACGCCAAGCCGGATGGCAAGCGCGGGCAGACGCTGATGCTCAAGCCTGCGGCCCGCGAGCTGGTGCCCCGGCTGGCGGAACTGGCGGACCGAAACGACGCGATGTTTTTCGGCGGGCTTTCGCCTGAGGAGCGCGGGGAACTCGAGCGGCTGTTGCGGCTGATCGCGCGGGAGCGTGGTCTCAGCGACATCCCGGTCAGCTAGGGCCAGCGAGCTTCGATTTCAGTTTCAAGAGAGGAGAGCGCCATGAACGCGCAACAGACGGCCATTGCCCAGACCTGCCTTAATGGCGCCTATGACGGGACGATGAGTTTTCCCGAGATCGTCGGAACGCTGATCGGTTCCGGCTTCGAGGGCTATACCGTCGATTATCGCCTGAACACGACGACCTACTTCCTGCCTGATGGCGACAGCGTCGTGCTCGACAACCGCCCGGTGGAGGATATGGTCGCGCTCGCCTTCGACGCGGAAGGCGTTGCCGTGCAGGTCAGATGGGCGCAGGCGAACCCGCCCGATTACAGCTACGGCGCCTTTTGCAAAAATGTGAAGGCAATGGGTTGCGCCGGCTACATGGTGTCGTTTCCCGGCCGCCGCGTGCTCTACTTCGGTCGCACCGCCGAAACGCATGTCGAGCATTTCCCGTCGTGAACAAATGCGCGTGTATCGTTGATAGAAAATCAAAGCATATTTTCATATGCTGAAGATGGATGATCTATAAATTCATCTATGATAAATAATCTGCGTGTATCAATGGATAATACACGGAGGATAATATGTTTGTTATTTCCATTGATGATCATGGCGACGAACGGAATTTCCTGGCGACATCCTTCAATATTGACAGGGGCGTCGTGATTGCCACGATATGCGGCATGAAGCGCAAATTCGATGCTGCCGATGTCATCGATATTCTACCGGTGGAGCCGCTTTCGGCCCGCAACAACCGTTTCATCGCGGAACAGCCCGAGCGTCAGCGGATGCACGGATAACGGGTTTCCCCGATCTTTCCAAGTGCCCAAGAGAACGCCCGCGACATGCGCGGGCGTTTTGTCGTTTATGTCACCGATCGATCAGGCGGCGGCGTAGCGGCGCGCCATTGAATGATTGCCGGGCTGCAGGTTGAACTGGCCGAGCAGGTGCATCAGCTTGGCGGCTTCCTGGGCGAGACCGTGGCTTGCGGCCGTCTGTTCCTCGACCATGGCTGCGTTCTGCTGGGTGCCCTGGTCCATGGTGTTCACCGCGGTATTGATCTCGGCAAGGCCGGTCGACTGTTCGCGGGTGGCGGTGACGATCGCGTCGACATGGCGGCTGATGTCCTGCACCTGGCCGACGATCGTCTCCAGCGACTTGCCGGTTTCGCCGACCAGGCTGACGCCGGAGCGAACCTGGGCGTTGGAGGCCGAGATCAGCGTCTCGATCTCCTTGGCGGCTGTAGCCGAGCGCTGCGCGAGCTCGCGCACTTCCTGGGCGACGACGGCGAAGCCCTTGCCGGCCTCGCCAGCGCGCGCGGCTTCGACGCCGGCATTGAGTGCCAAGAGATTGGTCTGAAAGGCGATGTCGTCGATGACGCTGATGATGTTGGCGATCTTCTGCGAGGATTGCTCGATCTCGGTCATGGCCGAGACGGCCTTGCGGACGATGTTGCCGGATTCCTCGGCACCGCCACGGGTGCGCGACACCAAGCTGCCGGCTTCCTCGGCGCGGCGGGCGGTGTCCTTCACCGTGGTGGTGATCTCTTCGAGTGCCGCAGCCGTTTCCTCGATCGAGGCGGCCTGCTGCTCGGTGCGCCGCGCAAGGCCATCGGCGGCGTTGCGGATTTCGCCTGCGCCGGCGTCGATCGCATGCGCGTTGTGGCCGACCTCTTCCAGCGCTTCGCTGAGCTTGGCGACCGAGGCGTTGAAGTCGCTACGCAGGCGATCGAGGTGATCGGCGAAAGGCTGCTCGATGCGATGGGCGAGATCGCCTTCCGACAGGGCGCCGAGGGCACCGGCCAGCGCTTCGACGGCATGATTGATCTCGGCTGCCTCGCGCGCCTTGACGGCCTCGTTGCGGGCGCGTTCGTCGCGGGCGTGGGCGCGGTTGTCCTCGGCGCTGCGTTCGAGATCGAGGCGGGCAAAGGCATTGTCGCGGAAGACGGAGACGGCGGCGGCCATGTCGCCGATCTCGTCATGGCGGTTGGTATAGGGAACGGCGGCTTCCAGATCGCCATCGGCAAGGCCGGCCATGCGCGAGGCAATGGTCGTGATCGGCCGCGAGATGCGCTTCCAGGCCAGATAGGCGGCCGCGATGGCGGCAACAAGCGCGACCGCAAGACCGGCGACGATCGAGACCGTGCCGGCGTAATAGTTGCCGGCAGCCGAGACGAGGCCGGCATCGGTCGACTGACGATCTCTCGCGATCATGCCGTCGATCAGCGTCTGAATGTTGTTGGCCGACATCGACAGCTCGCCGCGATAGAGCGAATTGGCTTGGCTGCGCTTGTTATCGAGCGCCAGCGCGATGATCTTGTCGGCGACGGCGGCGTCGTTAGCGAGCGCCTTCTGCAGCCGCGCGAAGTTCTGGCTCATGTAGTCGCTCTTCGGCTGCTTTTCGAAGGCATCGATGGCGCCCGCCAGCCGCTGGCGGCGGGTCTTCAGCGTGGTCTCGGCATTGCGGAAATCGGTCTTGCCGGAGGCGAGCAGATAGTCGGCGTAGCTGCGGCGCACATCGTTCAGCGTCGTGACGATGGCGTGCAGGCGCTCGGTGTTCGGGATGTTTTGGGCGCCGATCTCCCGTGTATTGGCTTCGAGACTGGTGAGCGCGACAGCGGCGATGGCGCCCTGCACGAGGGAAATGGCGACGAGGGACAGAAAGAGCACCGGTAGCAGCGTCTTGATCTTCATTTTGAACATAGCATTGTCTCGAATGCGGCCGACCGACATGCCTCAGCGATCGGGGGGTCGATCCGCTGGCGTCTGCGCCTTTGATTGTGCCGGAAAAGGGGCCGGGCGCTCATGCCCGTGCTGCGTCATGCATTGCCGATCACTAAACAAGGCAATTGGTAAAATTTGATTAAAAGTAATACTTTTTGAACATTTCTGCCGCAGCGCCATACTGAAAGAGCCGCTCACGCGGGGCGTGGCGGCTCATTTTATTCGAACATCTCGTCAGCGGTCGGTAGTCTTGCGCTGACCGCCGATATCAGGCGGCAACACGCATTTTCGCGGGCGCATCCCGGCGCTGGCGGAAGGTTGAGGCCAGGTCGTTCAGGACACCGGCCTGCTCCGACAGACCGTGCACGGCGGCGGCGGTCTCCTCGACGATTGCCGCATTCTGCTGTGTGGCGCCGTCCATCTGGTTGATCGCCGCGTTGATCTGCAAGAGGCCTGACGATTGTTCCCGGGCGGAATCGGCGATCGTCGTTGCCAGCTGCGAGATGTGCGAGAGGTGGCCGATGATATCGCCCAGCGCCTTGCCGGAATCGCTCACCAGCGCGACGCCGCGCTCGACCTGCGTGCCCGAATTGACGATCAGCGTCTTGATCTCCTTCGCCGCCTTGGCGGAACGCTGCGCGAGTTCGCGCACTTCCTGGGCAACGACGGCAAAACCGCGACCGGCCTCGCCCGCGCGCGCCGCTTCGACGCCGGCGTTCAAGGCGAGAAGATTGGTCTGAAACGCGATCTCGTCGATCACGCCGATGATCTGGTTGATCGCCTTCGAGGACTGGGCGATCTCATCGATCGCGGCGACGGTCTGGTTGGAGATCTTTTCCGATTCCTCGGCGTCCTGCTTGGCCTTGGCCGAGAAACTGGCGGCGGTGGCGGCACTTTCGGCGGTGCTGGCGACGGCAGCCGTCATCTGGTTCAGGGCCGCAGCGGTTTCCTCGACGCTGGCGGCCTGATTTTCGGTGCGGCGCGCCGTGTCGTCGGTGGCGCGGCTGAGTTCGGCGGTGGTTGCGCGGATGGTTTCAGCGTTTACGGCGAGCTTTCCGAGGATGCCAGCCAGCTGATCGACGGTGCCGTTGAAGTCCTGGCGCAACCCTTCGTATTCATTCGGAAAGCGATTATCCAGAAGACAGTCGAGGTCGCCGGCGGCGAGCTTTCTCAGAGACGACGCAAGGATGCGCACGACTTCCGCCTGCTCGGCGGCCTTGGCCTCGTCGCGCTTGCGGGCTTCGGCTTCCTGACGGCGCATCTTCACCACGTCGCGAATGTCCTGCCAGAAGACGACCTGCGCGTTGCGGCCGGCGATATTGGCCTGGAGGATCGTTGCCAGAACCGGCAGCGGCGTGCCATCGAGGCGCTGGTGATCCCATTCGAAACGCGCTATGCCGTTTTTCTTGATCTCGGCAAAAATGGCGACGGCGGCTTCGCTGGTCGGGCGGCCGTCCGATTGCACAGCCGGTGAAAGCTTGGCCGGGTGGATGCCGATGATCTTGTCTCGCGGCAAGTCAAGCATCACCTCCATCGCATGGTTGCAATCGACGATGTGCTCATCTTCCAGTACGTAATACGCATCCGGCGAGCGCATGAAAATAAAATCAGAGATTTCCTGTCTGAAAGACACTGCACTTTTAAATAGTTTCACAGCATTACCCTCGTTTTGGCGCGAGAATTGATGCGGTACGTTAAATTGTAGTAAATTTTTACTTTCGCAAATTCACCCGCCAAAAAGCATAAATTCATACTATTGGAAACGGCATCGCCTTAGCCTCAACGGCGCATGAAAGCCTCGAAGGCGGCGCGGGCCTCGGCGCTTTGCAAGCGGGCGGCGAAGTGGCGGGCTTCCTCGTCGATGCGGGCAATGATCTGTTCGCGGTCGCCGCGGATGAGATCGCGCGAGAGGCGCAGCGCCTCGGGCGGCTTGGCGGCGAGCTTTGCGGCGAGGCTGAGCGTTTCCGCTTCGACCTGATGCGGCTCCACGACTTTGAAGACCAGGCCGGCATCCCTCGCCTCCGCGCCAGAGAAGGGTTCGCCGGCGGCGAGCATGGCGAAGGCGCGCTGGGCGCCCATGATGCGCGGTGCGAGCAGGCTGGAGGCGGCTTCGGGCACCAGAGCGAGATCGACGAAGGGGGTGCGGAACTGGCTGCGGGCGGAGGCGACCGTCAGGTCGCAATGCAGATGCATGGTGGTGCCGATGCCGATCGCCAGGCCATCGACGCCCGAGACGATGGGCTTTGCCGAGCGCACCAGCGCATAGAGGAAATCAATGACCTCACGCGGCATGCCACCGCCCATCGCCACTTCAAGGAAGTCGCCGAGATCGTTGCCGGCGGAGAAGCAGCCCTCGGTGCCGACGAAGGCCATGGCGCGGATATCGGGGTTACCGTCGGCCGCGGTCAGCGCCTCGGTCATCGCGTGGTACATGGCGCGGGTGATGGCGTTCTTCTTGTCCGGGCGGTTGAAGCGGATGATCTGGACGCCGGGATGGGCAGCCGTTCGCTCGACGAGAATGTGGTCGGTCATATCGGGTCCCTCAGGCGAGAATGGATCTGGCGGCGGCAAGGCTGGCGGCGCCATTGACGACCGCATCCTTCAGCGCCGTGGTCTCAGTCAGCAGGTTTTCGGCGGCGAAGCGGCAGAGCGCGATGCGATCGGCGGCCTTGCCATCATCAGCATCGGCGAGCGCGCCCTTGGCGAGGTAGCAGCCGGTGAGCGTCAGGCCGAACAGGCGCTGATAGGGTGTGGCGCCGGCCAAGGCGTCGGCCAGGTTGCCGGCCGACAGTTGCGCCAGGAGCCAGTCGGTCGCCTCCTGGAGGTCGGTGATGGCGGCGTTCAGGCGGTTTGCGGTGGCGCCGAAGTTTTCGGCGTCTGACGCACCGACACGGTCGGCGATCTGCTGTAGCTCGGCGATCAGGCTTTTCACCTCTCCGCCATCGGATAGCGGCAGCTTGCGGGTGACGAGATCGATCGCCTGGATGCCGTTGGTGCCTTCGTAGATCGGGGCGATGCGGGCGTCCCTGAGATAGCGCGCGGCGCCGGTTTCCTCGATGAAGCCCATGCCGCCATGCACCTGGATACCGAGCGAGGCGACGTCGACGCCGATATCGGTGGCGAAGGACTTGGCGACCGGGGTCAGCAGGGCGGCGCGCTCCTGCCAGTGTTTTTTGTCATCGCCGGCGCGGTGCGCCATGTCGGTGGCGTGGGCGCAGCTATAGGCTATGGCCCGGGCGCCCTGGGTCAACGCCTTCATGGTGAGCAGCATTCTGATGACGTCGGGGTGTTCGATGATCGGGCTCATGGCCCCTATTTGGCCTGCTCCCGTCCAGCCGGGCGCCTTGCCCTGGGTGCGATCGCGGGCATAGGCCACAGCCTTCTGCGTGGCGGCTTCGGCAATCGCCACGCCCTGCATGCCGACCGCGAGGCGGGCGTTGTTCATCATCGTGAACATGCAGGCGAGGCCCTTGTTTTCTTCGCCGACCAGCCAGCCGATGGCGCCCTTCTCTTCCCCGAAGCGGCCGTCGCCGTAGATCATCGTGCAGGTGGGCGAGCCGTGGATGCCGAGCTTGTGCTCCAGCGCGTGGCAGAAGAGATCGTTGCGGGCGCCGAGCAAGCCATCGTCGTTGACGAGGAACTTGGGCACGAGGAAAAGCGAGATACCGCGCGTTCCCACGGGCGCATCCGGCAGGCGGGCGAGCACGAGGTGGATGATGTTGTCGGCTGCGTCGTGTTCGCCCCAGGTGATGAAGATCTTCTGGCCTGATATGCGGTAGCTGCCGTCGTCGCGGCGTTCGGCGCGGGCCTTGAGCACGCCGAGATCGGAACCGGCATGCGGTTCCGTCAGGTTCATCGTGCCGGTCCATTCGCCGGAGACGAGTTTCGGGAGATAGGTCGCTTTCAGCGTGTCGCTGCCGTGAGCGGCGATGGCTTCGATGGCGCCCATGGTCAACGTCGGGCAGAGCGCGAATGCCATGGAGCCGGAGTTCCACATTTCGAGTGCCGCGACATTCAGCATATGCGGCAGCGCCTGGCCGCCGAAGTCTTCCGATGCCGTCAGGCCGTTCCAGCCGCCTGATATCCAGTTGCGGTAGAGATCGCGCCAGCCATCCGGCGTCGTCACCTTGCCGTCCGAGATACGCGCGCCCTGGCGGTCGCCGATTTCGGCCAACGGCGCGATCTCGTCGGATGCGAAGCGGCCGGCTTCATGAAGGATCGCATTGACCAGATCCTCGCCGAGATCGCCAAGCAGGCCGTCGTCGATCGACTGGGCGAGACCGGCCACATGCTTGAGGGTGAATGCGATCTCCTCGACGGGCGCCTTGTACATGCTTTTCTCCTCGTAAGCCTGATGGCGCGGGACGGCTCTCCCCTACCCGCTCCTCCGACGGCAGAGCTAATTGATTTTTACGTAAACGTCAATTTCAAACTTGCGGCAGGTCACCTCGCCCGCCCCGCGGGCGAGATATGGGTCACTGTCATGAAACTGTAGGGTTGCCGTCATAGGGAGGCATCGCTTGAAAGGGTCTTGCCATCGGGTGCGGCGCCATGCTCATGCTCTTATATGAGCTGCCGATCCGGTGCTGCTGGTCGCTAAGACCCAGACGCCAGCGTGGAGCGCACCGCCAATGCAAGAGGACCGGCAAAGAATGGATACACTGCCTGTGAGCATGCCGGGTTTCGTCTGGGGTTATCGATTCCCCGATGGCGGCGGCAAGCCGATACGGCTTTCCAACAACGCGCTGCCGGCGGACCTTACCGCCGATGGCGGTTTCTACTGGCTGCACCTCAACCTCGCTGACGCCCGCGTGCCCGCGCTTATCGATGCGCTGTCGGGGCTTACCGACGACGCCAAGGCGGCGCTCACCACGCATGACACGCATTCGGCCATCACGGTCGACGAGCAGATGCTCTACGGCACGCTGGTCGATTGCCAGCGCGAATTCGACCACGAGACCGCCGATCTCGGCTGGCTGCACTTCGCGATCTCCGACCGCTTCATCATCACCACCCGGCTGCAGCCGCTGCGCAGCGTCGAGCGGGCGCGACTGCTGATGGAGAAGAACCCTGCGAAGTTCACCCGGCCGGTCGATCTGTTCGAGCTGCTGGTCACCGAATTCCAGCGCACGCTGATCTCGATCGTGATGGACCTGACCGAAGAGCTTAATATCATCGAGGACTTCGTCTACGACACGGCGCCGCGCGACGAGCGGCGGCGGCTGGCACCGGTCCGACGCACCGTCGTGCGCATCCACAGACACCTGAGAACCGTGCTCGGCCTGATGCGCCGGGCGGCGGCTTCCGATGACGACGAGATGCCCTTCGGCTTCGAGGATGTGGCCGGGCGGCTGACGGCGCGGCTGGAGACGGTCGACCACGACATCTACGCGCTGCAGGACCGGGCGCGGCTGCTGCACGAGGAAATCGATTCCAAGCTCTCGTCAGAGACCAACCGGCACCTCTACATCCTGTCGATCATGACCGCCTTCCTGCTGCCGCCGACGCTGGTCACCGGCTTCTTCGGCATGAACACGGCCAATCTGCCGTTCACGCAGGGGTCGACGGGGACGGAATACGCGATCGGGATGATCATCGCGTCGATCGCGCTGGCTTGGTGGCTGTTGAAGCGGGTGAATATTTTGTGACGGACAAACAAAAATCCCCTTCGGCAGCGAACCGAAGGGGATTTTTCACGTCAACTAAGCCGACAGATCAATAAGGCGAAACGCACTGCTGGCGTGGGCCGTTATACGGCTGGAAGGTATTGTCGTAGGCGCGGTACGAGCGGTAGCGCTGCTGGCACCAGGCGACATGGCTCGATCCGGCCGGGGCGACGTAGCGCGGTGCCGGTGCATAGCGCGGCTGGCTGGCGATGGCGCCGCCGATGATGGCGCCGGT
>NZ_DDHH01000152.1:79578-79740 GCF_002338015.1 Rhizobium sp. UBA1881 | reverse complement strand
CAGCCTCTTGGAAAAGTGATGCAATCCCGCGTTCCCGGCAGCTCGCGAAGAAAGACGTCACTTTTTTTACAAACCCTATTGCATTCATCCAGATGACCCTTTAGAGAACCGCTCACGCCAGCGGGACACACCGCTGCAGACGCACCCGTAGCTCAGCTGGAT
>NZ_DDHH01000152.1:7955-79385 GCF_002338015.1 Rhizobium sp. UBA1881 | reverse complement strand
GCACCCGTAGCTCAGCTGGATAGAGCACCAGACTACGAATCTGGGGGTCAGGAGTTCGAATCTCTTCGGGTGCGCCACTTCTCTTTTCTCACGAAAATTTAGCACGACGACCTCAAGCAAGGTCGAATTCTGCTCGTCTAAATTTTTAAAGCCGATCTCTGCGATTCCCATTCTCTGCGAGTCGTGAGACACTTCCCCGGTACGAAATCCATACGATCACCAGAGCGTTGCACAGGCCGGCATTTCCTCACGGAAGCCGGGCAGGTGTTTCCGCGCATTCGTTGCGAGGTCAGGCCGATGGACTCAAATTTCTATGCGCAGCTAGCCGCTGACGTTCTGACGAACCGCGCTCGTCATGTGGGGTCATCTCTGCGAGATCGATTCGAGCGGGACCGCTGCGCGTCGGATGCGGCCTGCTATGCGCTCGCGGCCGCCGGTCTGATCGATTTCGAGGAACTCACCACCCGCATGTTTGCGCAGGAGCGCGCGTTGCTTGATCGGCACGGGTTCCAACCTTGACGGCCCGCCGCAAGAAGAAGCGGGAAGCCCCTTTCACCCTGGAGATCGCCATGCTGCATTTGTCGGGCCTCGATTGGATCGAGACCTTCGAATATGTCTCGCGACGGCACGGGATCGGCATGACCAGCAGCGATATCAAGGTCTTTGCCGTGGCCGCCGAATATAGCTACGAGCTTGAGCTTATAGAGGCCGTTCGCAAAGGGTGGATCTATGTCTGAGGGGCGTTCCGAGTGCGCCTAACTAATCGCCCTCACCGCCGCCGACCAACCGACGAAATCAAATACCCTACAGCGAACGTCATTGCCGCCACCGCAATCCCGGTGCTGATGACGCCGGCGGGCGTGATCCTGGCGCTGCCTTGCAGGGTGATGTGCTTTCCGACGCGAAGGTCGAAGACCGATTTCATCTCCTCCGGGTGAGTGGGGATATCGTGTGCGTGTTCGTCTTGAAGAGCTGACACTTCCAAATCCTCCGTCTTGATGTTGGCACCTGCGCGATGGGCGTCTTGCCCGGCGCTAGCTTGGCACAATGTTGCCAGACGATTGTCTCGGCAAGATGCCTTTGGGGCAGGACATGCCGTGGCCGCGGGCCGGAGAGATTGAATGCTGAGCAATATGGTTCGTGGAATGGTGTTTCTGGCGTCGGTGGCGGCCTTGGCCGGTTGCGTCGATCATGCCAACGGCCCGATGCTGACGCCTGTCAACACGCTCGACCCGCCGCTCAATCCACCCGGCATCGCCCACAACATCTGCGTCGCCGACGGCAACGTCATGTATAACGAGGCGCGCAAGCAATACGAGGCGCGGGCGCAGATGTCGCGCTATGCGATCGATCCGGCCAACGAGGAAGCGCAGGCGAGGGCGGCCGCGCGCCGGCAATATGTCACCTGCATCTCCAGCCAGGGCTACCGCGCCGTCTACGACCAGTAGGAGCGGCCTGATATCACGCAGTGAGCATAAGCGTGATCACGCCTAAAGCGCGACCGGAATCACGCCGTAGGGCGCAATCGGGATCACGCCGTAGGCGTAATCGAGATCACGCGCAATCGCCTGTGATCACGACTGTTGGAGCGCGCGTGCAGGCCCGGAACTTTGCAAGCTGAGACGGCATTTTCTTCATGTGAATCCTGAAGGAGGGTTTATCATGAAAATCTCCCGTTACATCCCGTCCGTCCTCTCGCTTGGCGTCATCACGGCGCTCTCGGCCGCGGTGCCTGTTCAGGCAGCGCCCGTCGACCAGTCCGCGCAGCCGGCTCAAGTGATCCAGGTGGCGCAGACGCAGCCGGGCTATTGGCACGGCTATCATGGCTCGCGCACCGAGCGGCCCGGCACCCGCCGCCACGACGGCTACTGGTATCCGGACGCCGCCTTCGGCGTCGACCGCCAGACCACCGGCTCGATCGGCGAGCGCCCGATGCAGCCCCAGCCTCCAATGCAGCAAATGCACAGGCAGACCTATTGCCAGGGCACCTTCGGCGGCACCAATGGCGACGGTTCCATGCCATGCGGCAACGAGTGGTGAGTCGGTCTCGAAGGCGACGGCAAAGGCCGCCGCCTTCGGCCCATGTGGCTGGAATTGCTCATATCTTGGCAGGTTTGATGAAATGATGTGCATGAATAGAATGCGAATGACGATCTAAGGGGTCGTGTTATGCACATGGTGCATTGCTGCGTTGCGGTATTCTCCCTATTCCTGATCGAAACGATGGGCTATCTATCCCCTCGAAGGCAGCGCACTCCTCCTCCCAGCGCTCCTTCATCGGACTGACGACACTCCTCCTCCCAGTTGTCAGTCAGGATCAAGAGCCCGGTGCACCTCCTCCCGCACCGGTCTCTTTTCCATTCTGGACCTTCCCATCTCCTTTGCATCCTTCACCCGCATTTTTCGTTATGCGGCTGCATCGTCATGTCCAACGCCATGTGATGTCGCGGCGGTCGGCAGATCTCGAAAATTCAGATGGAAGTCGCTCCTGTTCTGATATATCACAGT
Organism: Rhizobium sp. UBA1881; assembly: GCF_002338015.1. Classification (NCBI taxonomy): domain Bacteria; kingdom Pseudomonadati; phylum Pseudomonadota; class Alphaproteobacteria; order Hyphomicrobiales; family Rhizobiaceae; genus Rhizobium; species Rhizobium sp. UBA1881. Next base: position 76,877 of record NZ_DDHH01000152.1, on the reverse strand, counting down.
GCGGTCGGTGGTGTGGTCCGCCGCGCGAATGGGCGGTGAGGGATGAACGAGAAGAAACAGACGGTCGCGGTTGTCGGCGCAGGTATCATCGGTGCGGCGATTGCGCTCGAATTGCAGCGTCGCGGCCTGCAGGTCACGCTGATCGACAAGGGCGAGCCCGGTCGCGGCACCTCTTATGGCAACATGGCCAGCATCGCGCTCGATTTCGCCGCCGGCTCCGGCCCAAATACCTGGCGCAAGATCCCCCGCTGGCTGCTCGATCCAGAAGGCCCCGTCTGGCTGCGTCCCGCCTATGCGTTGAAGATGGCGCCATGGTTCCTGCGCTTCATCGCCGCCGGCCGGCCCTCGCGGCTGCGTGACATCGAGGATGCGGGCATGAGCCTCTCCAATCCTGCGCTCGCCGATTTCCGCGCCATGCTGGATACGATCGCAGCACCGCAGCTGATGACCGACGAAGGCTGCCTGGCGATCTACGAGACCGACGCGGAATTTGCTGGTGATCGCGGCCACATCGATTTCATGCGCCGCTATGGCTTCGATTTCGATGTGCTCGAAGGTGCCGCCATCCGTGATCTGGAGCCCTCGCTCTCGCCTTCGATCGCCAAGGCGGTCCTGCTGCCCGACAACAAGACCATCCGCGATCCCTATCGCCTGGTGGTCAAGCTCGCCGATGCCGCCCGCGAGCGCGGCGCGACCTTCCTCTCCGGCGCGGTTCGCACCGTCGAAAAGAACGCCGACGGCACGTCCGTCGTCATTCTCGAAAGCGGTGAGCGTATCGCGGCTGATTTCGTCGTGCTGGCGGCCGGCGTCCACACACGCTTTCTGGCCGAAAAGCTCGGCGAGCCGATCCCGCTCGAGACCGAACGCGGTTATCACACGCAGATCATGCAGCCCGGCGTCTCCATGCGCTATTCGGTGATCTGGCCGCATCGCGCCTTCATGATCACGCCGACGGCAGGCGGTATCCGCGTCGGCGGCAATGTCGAGCTGGCGGGGCTCGATGCCGCGCCAGATTTCCGCCGCGCCCGCGTCCTCGTTCGCCATGCGCAGCGAGCCGTGCCGGGCCTTGAGGTCAAGGACGCGACAGAGTGGATGGGCCATCGCCCGTCGCTGCCCGATACGATCCCGATCATCTCGCCCTCGTCGAAAATGCAGGGCGTCTACTATGCGACCGGTCACGGCCATCTCGGCCTCACCTATTCTGCCGCCACGGCCCAGCTGATCGCGGATATGGTGACGGGGGCCAAACCCGCCATCGACATGACGCCGTTCCGTATTAACCGCTATTGAGACATAACAGAGTGCCGGCGGTGACGAGGTCGCCCTGCCGGCGGATGATGGGAGACGCCGATGAGATGGAAGCGCACGATCCAGCTTCTGGATGTCCACGCCGAAGGTGAGATCGGAAAGGTCGCGATCGGCGGCGTTCCGAAGATCCCGGGCAACACCGTTGCCGAGCAGCTGCACTGGCTGAACACCGATCCAAAGGGCCAGGAGCTTCGCCGCTTCCTCTGCCTTGAGCCGCGCGGCGCGCCGATCGGATCCGTCAATCTGCTGCTGCCGCCCAAGCATCCGGATGCCGACGCCGCCTTCATCATCCTGCAGCCCGATCAGGCGCATGCAAGCTCCGGCTCGAACTCGATCTGCGTCACCACGGCGCTGCTCGAATCCGGCATCGTCGAGATGCACGAACCGGAAACGGTGGTCACGCTGGAAACGGCAGCCGGCCTCGTCAAGGCGACCGCCACCTGCCGCGATGGCCGCTGCGAGAAGGTAAAGCTCACCATGGTGCCGTCCTTCGTGCACGAGCTCGACGTCTCGCTGGAGACCGAGCAGTGGGGCACGATCAAGCTCGATCTCTGCTATGGCGGCATCTTCTACGCGCTTGTCGATGTCGGCCAGATCGGCCTGACGATCGCCAAGTCCAATGCCGCCGCCCTCGTCAGCGCCGGCATGGTGATCAAGGAAAAGATCAATCGCGAGATCAAGGTCGTGCACCCGGAGATCCCGGCGATTTCGGGCGTTGCCTATGTGATGTTCCGCGATCTCGAAGCCGATGGCACGGTGCGCACCTGCACCACCATGTGGCCGGGTCGCGCCGATCGCTCGCCCTGCGGCACCGGAAACTCCGCCAATCTCGCGACGCTGCATGCGCGCGGCAAGGCAAAGGTCGGCGATGTCTTCAAGTCGCGCTCGATCATCGATTCCGAATTCGAGGTCGGGCTTCTGGCCGAGACCACCGTCGCCGGCCGCCCGGCCGTCATCCCGACGATCACGGGTCGCGGCTTCACCTTCGGCCTGTCGCAGGTGGCGCTCGATCCCTTCGATCCGCACCCCGGCGGCTTCGCGCTGACGGATGTCTGGGGGCCGCTCGCCGGCGAAATCTGATCGCCGGCTGATCCGTCGTCAGTAAGGAAACGGGTCGACCTGGGCCTTGCTCTTGTCGCCCGGCTTGCCCGGATGGATCACGCCCTTGCGCAGGATGATATTGCCGTAAAGGCGCGGCTCGCTGGTCTGGATCAGCGCATGCGCCGCCTTCACCCTGTTGTAGAAATCCGGCCCCACCAGCGGCACGACCTGCCGATGCGGCTCGTAATGCGCGCAACAGTCGATCATCTCCTCGTGCACGGGGTCGATCTTGTCGCGCTCGCCCTTCACGGTGGCGCGAAAGATCGCCTCCGGCACGAACTCGTCGATCGGCAGCACGCTCAAGACGGCATCGAGCACCGGGATAATGCCGTGCCCATCGAGCCGGATCAGCCGCCGCGCGTCCTCGAGGCCCGGATAGTTGCCGTCGACGATGGCGATCTCGTCGCCATGGCCCATGGCGCGCAGCGTCGAGAGCAGTTCGGGGCTCAGGATCGGGTTAAGTCCCTTCAGCATTCTCCACCTCCTTGAAGAGCACGTTCTGGTCCGTGAGATAGCGGGCGAAGATCGGCAGGCTTGCGCCGCCGATGGCGCGCGCATGCGCCCCCACCGCTCCCTCGATGATATCGGGCATGACGACGCCCTGCAGGTCGAGCCTGTCCGCTTCGTAGATCGTCGCCTGCACGATCCGCTCGCGGACCCAGGCTGGAAAGCCGCCGTCGATAACGGCGGCGCTGAAATCGATGATGGAGGCGGCCGCGACGATGCCCTGTGCCAGCGCCTTGGCGGTATCCTGGATCCACAGTTCGAGCGGCTCGCCGAAATCGATCCAGTCGTCGGCCGAATACCAGAGAGGCTCTGGATCGACGCCGCGCTCGCGCAGCACGTTTTCGAGCACGAAGATCGAGGCGACCTCGAGCAGCTGCAGCGTCTCGCCGTTCTTGCCGCGCACCGGTAGCGGGCCGATGGCGCCGGCCGTGCCGGTGCGGCCGGAAAAGATCGCCGAGTTCAAGACGATGCCGCCGCCGATGAAGGAGCCGATGAAGAAGTAGACGAAATCGGGGTGCTGCGGGCCGATGCCGAAGACGAGTTCCGCGCCACAGGCGCTGGTCGCGTCGTTCTGCAGATAGACGGGGTAGGGCAGGCTTGCCGCCACCTCGGCATGCAGGTCGTAGTCGCGCCAGACGTCCATCGCGCCCTTGGGCGAGCCCACTTCCTCTTCCCAGTTCCACAATTCGAACGGTGCCGCGATGCCGACGCCGGCGATACGGCCGCGCTCGTCATCACTGAGCCGGCTTTCCAATTCCTGGATACCCGATACGATGAAGTTGAGAAACAGGTCGGGCAGGGGGTAGGCGTAGGTCACATGCAGCTGCATGCGGATCTTGCCGACGAAATCCATCAGCACCAGATCGGCGCTGCGCCGGCCCATCTTCACGCCGAAGGAGTAGACCGCATCGGGATTGAGCCGCATCGGCACCGAGGGTTGCCCGACGCGTCCGCGGATCGGCTCGCCGCGCGAAAGCAGCCCTTCCTTTTCCAGCACGCGCATGATCACCGACACGGTTTGCGCCGAAAGGCCCGTGCGGCGTGCGATATCCGCCTTCGACTGGGCGCCATGCAGGCGCACCAGCGAAAGCACCAGTCGTTCATTGTAGGCGCGGACCCGAACCTGGTTCGCGCCGCCTGCCGGACTGACGCCCGGCAGTTGGGCCGGCACGTGAACCGGACCTCTCATCGACGACATTGGCCATTCCTCCCTTGATCGGCCTATGCGTTATTTTCGCCGAGCATGCCACAAGGAATTAATAATTCAATTGGATTTATTTATTGACAAGCCAAATTCTTTCGCCCTTAATTAGCACCGTAAACAGCACGAAACGGCTTGGAGGAAGCCATCGGCGGTATTCGAAGGCGGCGTTCGTGTTTTAAAATTCCGGTCAGCCATGGGGCGGTCCGGCTACACTCTGGGAGGAGTAAATGAAGAAATCAGTGCTTTCCGCAGCGCTCGCCGCGCTGGCCCTCGGCGTCGCCTTCTCGGCGCCTGCAAAGGCCGCGGACGTTTCCGCCTGCCTGATCACCAAGACCGACACCAACCCCTTCTTCGTCAAGATGAAGGAAGGCGCGACCGCCAAGGCAAAGGAACTCGGCGTCAACCTGAAGTCCTATGCCGGCAAGATCGATGGTGACAGTGAAAGCCAGGTGGCCGCGATCGAGACCTGCATCGCCGATGGCGCCAAGGGTATCCTGATTGCCGCTTCCGACACCAAGGGCATCGTGCCGAACGTCAAGAAGGCCCGCGACGCCGGCCTGCTCGTCATCGCGCTCGACACGCCGCTGGAGCCGATCGACAGCGCCGACATGACCTTTGCCACCGACAACCTGCTCGCCGGCAAGCTGATCGGCCAGTGGGCCAAGGAAACGCTGGGCGACAAGGCTGCGGACGCCAAGGTTGCCTTCCTCGACCTGACGCCTTCGCAGCCGTCCGTCGACGTGCTCCGCGACCAGGGCTTCATGATGGGCTTCGGCATCGACCCGAAGGACCCGAACAAGATCGGCGACGAGGATGACAAGCGCATCGTCGGCCACGACATCACCAACGGCAACGAAGAAGGCGGCCGTACCGCGATGGAAAACCTTCTCCAGAAGGATCCGACCATCAACGTCGTCCACACCATCAACGAACCGGCTGCAGCCGGCGCCTATGAAGCGCTGAAGGCTGTCGGCCGCGAGAAGGACGTGCTGATCGTCTCCGTCGACGGTGGTTGCCCAGGCGTCAAGAACGTAGCCGACGGCGTCATCGGCGCCACCTCGCAGCAGTACCCGCTGCAGATGGCAGCACTTGGCATCGAGGCGATCAAGAAGTTCGCCGACAGCGGCGAAAAGCCGAAGCCGACCGACGGCAAAAACTTTTTCGATACCGGCGTGACGCTGGTCACCGACAAGCCCGTCTCCGGCGTCAAGTCGATCGACACCAAGGAAGGCCTTGGCAAGTGCTGGGGCTAAGCGATCGGGCCTAAGACCCCTCCCAACCCTCCCCACAAAGGGGGAGGGCTAACCCGGCCGGACCCACCGAGCCTCGATTGGGGCAGGTGGGTGCCGCAAGTCTTCTCCCCCCTTGTGGGGGAGATGGCCGGCAGGCCAGAGGGGGACTTTCCCGATGCATCGACTGTGACCCCAGGCGGCCGAAGGGCAGGCCTGGGAAAAGACCACCACTCACATGCAATCGTCCCGCGCACGCACGGCGGACAGGATTCCGGGAGGAACATCCATGAGTGAGCCAACCGCGGCATCGCCGCATCACGATTATGAAAAAGTCCTCAAGGAAAGTTCGACCGATGTCGCTTCCTTCGACACGGACGACAAGAGTTTCCTTCAAAGGTTCCGGCATTTTCTGCATTCGAGCCCATCGGCGGTATCGCTGATCGTGCTCGTGCTGTCGCTGGTCATCTTCGGCGTACTCTTGGGCACCAAGTTCTTCTCCGCCTTCTCCCTGACGCTTATCCTGCAGCAGGTGGCGATCACGGGCATCGTCGGCGCGGCGCAGTCGTTGGTCATCATGACGGCAGGTATCGATCTCTCGGTCGGCGCTATCATGGTGCTGTCGTCTGTCGTCATGGGCCAGTTCGTCTTCCGTTACGGCCTTCCGGTCGAGCTCGCCATCCTCTGCGGCTTCGCCGTCGGCGCGCTCTGCGGTTTCATCAACGGCTGGCTTGTCGCCCGCATGAAGCTGCCGCCCTTCATCGTCACGCTCGGCATGTGGCAGATCGTTCTCGCGACGAACTTCCTCTATTCCGCCAACGAGACCATCCGCGCGCAGGAAATCGAGACCACGGCGCCGCTTCTTCAGATTTTCGGCGATACCTTCCGCATCGGCGGCGCGGTCTTTACCTATGGCGTCATCGCCATGGTCCTGCTCGTGGCGGTTCTCTGGTATGTGCTGAACCACACCGCCTGGGGCCGGCATCTCTATGCGGTCGGTGACGATCCGGAGGCAGCGGGCCTCTCCGGTGTCAACGTAAGGCGCATGCTGATCTCCACCTATGTTCTCTCGGGCCTCATCTGCGCGCTCGCCGGCTGGGCCCTCATCGGCCGCATCGGCTCGGTATCGCCCACCGCCGGCCAGTTCGCCAACATCGAAAGCATCACCGCGGTGGTGATCGGCGGCATCTCGCTCTTCGGCGGCCGTGGTTCCATCCTTGGCATGATGTTCGGCGCGCTCATCGTCGGCGTCTTCTCGCTCGGCCTGCGCCTCCTCGGCACCGACGTGCAGTGGACCTATCTCTTGATCGGCGTGCTCATCATCGCCGCCGTTGGAATCGATCAGTGGATCAGAAAGGCAGCAGGCTGATGGCTACCGAACCCCTTCTCATGGCGCGTGGTCTCGTCAAGCGCTACGGCCGCGTCACCGCCCTCGATCATGCCGACTTCGATCTCTATCCGGGCGAAATCCTGGCCGTCATCGGCGATAACGGTGCCGGTAAATCCTCGCTCATCAAGGCGATCTCCGGCGCCGTGCGTCCCGATGAGGGAGAGATCCGGCTGGAGGGCCAGCCGATCCACTTCTCGTCGCCCATTGAAGCCCGAAAGGCCGGCATCGAGACCGTCTACCAGAACCTTGCCCTGTCGCCGGCGCTCTCGATCGCCGACAACATGTTCCTCGGTCGCGAGATCCGCAAACCGGGCTTCATGGGCAAGTTCATGCGCAAGCTCGATCATTCGGCGATGGAAAAGATGGCGCGGCAGAAGCTCACCGAGCTTGGCTTGATGACCATCCAGAACATCAACCAGGCAGTCGAAACTCTCTCCGGCGGCCAGCGTCAGGGCGTGGCGGTTGCCCGTGCGGCGGCCTTCGGCTCCAAGGTCATCATCCTCGATGAGCCGACGGCGGCTTTGGGCGTCAAGGAAAGCCGGCGCGTGCTGGAACTCATCCTCGACGTCCGTTCTCGCGGCATCCCGATCGTGCTCATTTCGCACAACATGCCGCATGTCTTCGAGGTGGCCGATCGCATTCACATCCACCGCCTCGGGCGTCGCTTGACGGTGATCAATCCGAAGGAATACACAATGTCGGACGCCGTCGCCTTCATGACCGGCGCCAAGTCTGTTCCTACGGAGCCTGTTGCCGCATGACGATGACGATCGAGGATATCGCCGGCGAGGTCCTTGCCCGCGCCGGCGACGCGAAGCGCTTTCTGATCGCCATCGCCGGCCCGCCCGGCGCCGGCAAATCCACCATGGCAGACCACATCGCCGACGCCTTGCGCGCCGGCGGTGAAACGGCCGCAGTATTGCCAATGGACGGCTTCCACATGGACAATGCCATCCTGATCGAGCGCGGCCAGCTTGCCCGCAAGGGCATCCCCGAGACCTTCGACGTGCGCGGCTTCCTCGATATCATCCGCGCCGTTCGCCTGGCCGATCAGGAAGTGCTGGTGCCGGTGTTCGATCGCTCGCGTGAGCTTGCCATCGCCTCGGCACGGCCCATCGGCCCGGAGCATCGCTTCATCATCGTCGAGGGCAACTACCTGCTCTTCAGCCTCGGCAAGTGGGCGGAGCTCGAAGGCGTGTTCGATTACTCGATCATGCTTGCCCCGCCGATCGAGGTGCTGGAAGAGCGGCTGTGGGCGCGCTGGCGCGGCTACAAGCTGAGCGAGGAAGAGTCTGCTCGCAAGGTCTATGAGAACGATCTTCCGAACGGTCGCCTCATTCTCGGCAATCGCCGCCGCGCCGACGTCACCCTCGAGATCGCCTGATCGCAATTGCCCGGCTGCGGCGGGCAAACCATTTGCCATCCCCCATGCTTGGATGTAATTCCCAAGGCTGAGCCCTAAAGCGCAGCCTTGCCGGAGTTACAGTCATGCAATCGATCACCATCCGCCGCCCCGATGATTGGCATCTTCACCTGCGTGATGGCGCCATGCTGGAAGGCGTGATCGCCGATTCAAGCCGCGACTTCGCCCGCGCCATCATCATGCCGAACCTCGTGCCGCCGGTCGTGACGACAGCGGATGCCGAGGCCTATCGCGGCCGCATCATGGCCGCGCTACCGAAGGGCGATCGCTTCGAGCCGCTGATGACGCTCTATCTGACCGAGCACACCGATCCGGATGATGTCGAGAAGGGCAAGGCCAGCGGCCTGATCACCGCCGTCAAGCTCTACCCGGCCGGCGCCACCACCAATTCGCATGGCGGCGTGCGCGATATCGACAAGGCAATGCCGGTGCTGGATCGCATGGCCAAGATCGGCCTTCCGCTTTGCGTCCATGGTGAAGTCACGACATCGGATGTCGATATCTTCGATCGCGAAGCCGTCTTCATCGAAACCGTGCTCGACCCATTGCGCAAGCGCCTGCCGGAACTGAAGGTGACGATGGAACACGTCACCACCAAGGAAGGCATCGATTATATCAAGTCAGCCGAGCGCAACCTCGCAGGCTCGATCACCACGCATCACCTGATCATCAACCGCAACGCCATCCTCGTTGGCGGCATTCGCCCGCATTATTACTGTCTGCCGGTCGCCAAGCGCGAACACCATCGTGTCGCGCTGCGCCAGGCGGCCACCAGCGGCGATGCTCGCTTCTTCCTGGGTACCGATTCCGCACCGCATGTCGATCCGCTGAAGGAATGCGGCTGCGGCTGCGCCGGCATCTATACTTCAATCAACACGATGAGCTGCCTTGCTCACGTCTTCGAACAGGACAATGCCCTCGACAAACTGGAAGCCTTCGCCTCGCTGAACGGCCCGGCCTGGTATAGCCTTCCGATAAACGAAGAAGTAATAACGCTTGTGAAGCGCGCCGAGCCCGTGTCGTTTCCTGCCAAGATCGAGACCGGCGCCGGTCCCGTCACGGTATTCGACCCCATGTTCCCGCTTCATTGGGATGTCGAGCGCTAATAGCGCTCGCAAACCCCTCATTTTTTACTGGAAGAAGGATGCGCATCCGTCGAGATATGTTACTGCGCTAACATCTAAGCTTTAAATACATGTTTTTTTAACGAAATTGATAACACATTCGCTGTCGGGCGAATTCCATTTTCTTAAAACGAAAGCGTGGCAGAAGCCGCGGAGCTCAAAGCATGACGCTTGACTATAATTCATTGTTGACCGCGTTGGCGGTCTCGGCGACTTGTCTCGCCATTACTTTGCTGGCGAGCTGGATTGCCCGGCGGACCGAAACATTTCTGCTGGCCTGCGGGGTCGGCCTGATCCTGATCGTCAGCGGCATCTTTGCCTATGGCATCTATGTCGATAAGCCGAACGCGATCGTCGCTGTTGCCTGCTTCGCGCTGCTCTTTCCCGGCTTCGCGACCGTCTGGGGCGCGGGATGCCAGTTCCGGACAGGAACATTGCCGCACGCGCGCGTTGCTGCCTTCGGTGCCGTGGCGGTGGTCGCGACCTCATTGCCGATGTTGCTCGGCTATGACGGCCTGTCCTTCATTGTCGACAATATCGCCATCGCATCCTTCCTCTTCGCCACCGCCTATCAATACTGGCGGGCGCGTGCCGAAGCGATCGTCCCGCTGACCGGGATCACCAGTCTTTACTGCCTCACCGGCTTTTCTTTCGTTCTTTGCGCCGCCGTGCTGATCTATCAGGGCAAGCTTGTGCTGGGGGCTGCGCCTAACAACTGGTCGGAGGATTTGAGCCTCGCCGTCTGCATCGCCAGCATGACCGGTATCGGCGCGCTGTCGCTTGCCCTGCACCAATGGCGCATGGCCGCCCTCCACCGCATCGATGCTGCTACCGATCCACTGACCGGCCTGCTCAACCGCCGCGCTCTGTTCGATCGCCACGGCGCCGGCGTCATGGGCCCGACCACGGCCGTGCTGGTTTTTGACATCGACCACTTCAAATCGATCAACGACAACTTCGGTCACGACGTCGGTGACCGCGTGCTGAAGGTCTTCGCAGCCGAATTGACCGCGAGCTGCAGGCTGAGCGACACGGTTGCCCGCCTCGGCGGTGAAGAGTTCGCGATGGTCTTGCACGAGGTCATGCCAGGCCGCGCCGAGGTCGTCGCCGAGCGCATCCGCAAGGCCTTCGAGGGGCGCGAGCTCGATATCGACGGCCAGGTCTGCAAATGCACCGTCAGCGTCGGCGTCGCCTCCGGCCGCACCAAGCCGCTGCCGTTCGACGCCATGCTGACCGCCGCCGACAAGGCGCTCTATGCCGCCAAGCGCGCCGGCCGCAACCGCGTCGAGCTTGCGAGCCACCTGCAGGCAGTCCCCACGGACACGGCCCGCACCGCCTCTTGATCGTCGGCGGTTCCCCTCGTATGGTCGGGTTGGCCGGATGCAGCCAGCCGCCCCGCGGTGCGAAAGCACGATGGTGAATGCATTCACGCATATCCTTCACATCCCTTGCCGTTTGGCGATTGATGGCGAACGGGTCAGCAGACGCGGGCACTGATCGTCCTGTTCGCCGCCAACGGAGGGAATGCAACATGCGCGATTTTCGCGATGCGAAACTGATGGCCAAGGCATTGCGCCAGGCACTTGCCGACCGCGATGTCGATCTCTCTCACAGCGAGACGCTGGAGATCGTCGCCCGCCAGTTCGGCTTCGAACAATGGAACATCCTGTCTGCGAAACTCGAACAGACGACGGCATCGCCGCCCGCGGTCGGCATAGAACCGCCAATCCCGATCTTCCGCATCTTCGACGTCGACAAGGCCAAGGAGTTCTACTGCGGCTTTCTGGGGTTTGAGCTCGATTGGGAGCACCGCTTCGGCGAACATTTCCCGCTCTATTGCCAGGTCTCGCGAAGCGGCATGATCCTGCACCTTAGTGAGCACTCGGGAGACGCCAGCCCCGGCGCCAGGGCCTTCGTCCCGGTGAAAGGCGTTCGCGCCTATCAGGCGGAGCTCACGGCCAAGGATTACCGCTACATGAAGCCGGGGCTTCAGGAGGCGCCATGGGGATTGGAGATGGAGGTCATCGATCCCTTCAATAATCGCGTTACGTTCTGTGAGCGCAACGACGGATAAGGCGAGAAGGGGCTGCGGCGGTGTGCTGGGTAAGCCCGCCGCCTCAGGCAGCCCAAAGGCCGCGCGTCGAGAGATAGCCGATCGCGCCGAAGAGGATGGCGACCGCCGAGGCGAGGCCGAGTGTCACTGCATATTCGCGGCGGCCCGCCGTAAAGGCCAGCGCGACCTTGGTGACCATGTTGACGAACACTGCAATCAGCGTGACATCAGCAGCCGTCGTGGCGGTGATCGCCGAGCCGACAAGGCGCACGGTCGAGAGCGTGATCGCGTCCACATCGACAAGGCCCGAAATGGCGGCGACGACATAAAGCGCCGAGGCGCCGACATATTCGGTCGCCATCTTCGAAACGAGGCTGATCAGGCCGAGCAGCAGCGCGAAAGAAATCACGGTTCTGAGTTCAAACGGATTGGTGAGCCCAATCTCCGGCGCCTGCGTGCTCGACCCGGAACGCCAGGCCAGAAACAGGCTGGTCGCCAGGAAGCCGATGATGGCGGGAATGAGCGCCGAGGAGAGCGGCGCCAGCATGCTCAGAGAAAGCGCGCTCGCAATGACGAGAACGCGCGCGAAGGAAAGCGCGCCGGCAATCGCCGCACCCGCCGCCAGATGCCGCGCCCCTTGCGGCGCTTCCATCGAATAGCGCGCGAAGGAGAGCGTCAGCGCGGTGGACGAGACGAGCCCACCGGCCGCACCCGCAAGCAATATCCCGCGGCTCGATCCCATGAGCCGGATCGCCACATAGCCGGCGAAGGAGAGTGCAGCGATGGTAATCGTCAAAAGCCAGAGCGCATAGGGATTGAGCGCGCCCCAGGGATCGAGCGGCTTGTCGGGCAGCAGGGGCAAGGCGATCACGGTCATCGCGAGCAGCATCAGCGCTGATCGCAGTTCCACCCAAGTCAGCCCCTGCAGGAAACCGTGAAGGCTGGTGCGGGCCGCGAGCACGACCGTCACCACGACCGCGCCGGCTCCCGCCGTGATGAGATCGCCGAGCGTGGCGAGCATTCCGAGCGCGAAGACGCAAAGTGCGGCGATGATCGAGGTGATGCCGTAATCCTTGTCCTCGATCGCCTCCTGCCACTTGCCGGCGATATAGACGACGCCGAGAAGCACCGCGATCGTGGCCGGGAAGAACGGGCCGGTCAGCGGCTGCAGCGTGCCGACAATGCCGCCGAGGAAGCCGGTGAGGCCAAAGGTGCGAAGCCCGGCGGTGCGTCCGCCGACGCGCACGTCGCGCTCGGTCCAGCCCCGCTCGACGCCGACGAGCAGACCGATGGCAAGCGCCACGCCGAGACGGCGGAAGACTTCGATATGTTCCATGACCTGCACGATATCGCCGCCGCGCCGCTTAGCAAGCGCAAACATCTGAAACCATTGGCGCATTAGAGATATCGGCGCTCGGTCGGGAGATCAGATCAGCATCAGCGCCCGTACGAACGCGGCCGATGTCAGAAGCGAAGCCACGGTCCTTACATGGTTCCACCACGTCCAGTCGCGAAGGTAGTCCTGCCACAGCGCCGATGCTTCGGGGCCATTGCCTGAAAACTGCCCCAACGCATCGTTCATCGGCACGTTGAAGATGATGGTCGAGGCGAAGGAGGCGACGATGTAGATGATGGCGCCGGCGAGCATCCAGAGGCTCGCCCCCTCCCGCCAGCTCATCACCGCGAGCACGCCGATCAACAGGCAGAGAATGGCCGTCGGCACGAACAGCATCATGAAGGGCGAGCGAAGGATGGTGACGTTGATCGAGTTCATCGCGGCGATCCCCTGTTCCGTCGGTATGCGCGAAAACGCCGGCATCACGAAGGTCGAGAACGCGAAGAATGTGCCGGCGACGAGCCCGCTGCCGATCGCGGCGGCGACAAGCGCCAATACGAGAATGATTGCCATGCCCATGACCTCCCATTTTGGCTGAGCCAAAAGTCAATAACAGAGAAATTCTCTCATTTGCAAAATGAGATAAACTCTCTTATTTCTGCTGTCAACCGGAATGGAGTTTTAGATGGCGGACGAAACGGCGGCGGGATCGCGAATAAAGGTGGGCGCCACAAGGCAGCCCCGGCGCATTCCCCGCCAGCAAAGAGGCCGCGAGCGCTTCGAAAAGATACTGGCTGTGGCCACGCAACTGATCGAGGCGAAGGGAAGTGATGCGCTGAAGATGAGCGAGATCGTCGAAAAGGCCGATCTCTCCTTCGGCGCGCTCTACCAGTATTTCCCGGATAGGAGCTCGATCTTCGCAACGCTGGCCGAGCGCTTCAACGAGGAGGGCCGCGCCTGCGTGATCGCGGCGCTGGCAGAAGCAAAGGATGCCGCAACGCTGCGTTCGGCGCTGTGCCGGATCGCCGACGAGTATCTTGCCTTCTTCCGCAGCGAGCCCGTCATGCGCGACATATGGTTCGCCACGCAGGCGGATCGGCTGCTGCAGGAAATCGACGCTGACGATATGGAGTTTCACGCCCAGGCGCTGCTCGCGGTGCTAGAGCAGGTTTACCCGGATCGTCGCAAGCCTGCGCTGCTGGCGCTTGCGAGGCTCGTCATGCAGCTCCTGGCGGCGGCGGTCAGATATGCCGCCGCGTTGAGCGAGGAAGAGGGACGGGCAGCAATTGCGCTCTACAAGAAGATGCTGCCCGCCGATATCGGCGAATTGGTAGCGGAGTGATCAGGCACGGATCTTTGCGTCCCTGATCGACAACGAGACCGCCGAGCGAACCATGTTGCGACCACCATTCTTGGCGGCATAGAGCTCCCGGTCCGCCGCCGTCAGCATGGATTTCAGCGTTTCGCTGGCGGGATCGCCGCGATAGACGCCGAAGCTTGCCGTCACGCGCTTTGCCGGCAACGGGCCGACGGCCTTGCTTTCGAACTGCATGCGCAGCCGGTTGGCAATGTTGACCGCGGCATCGATATCCGTGCGTGGCAGGACCAGGCAGAACTCCTCGCCGCCGATGCGCGCCGCGATGTCATAGGGTCGCAGATTGTGCTGGATCGTGGCGCCGGCCATGACCAGCACCTGGTCGCCGACATCGTGGCCGAACTGGTCGTTGATCGACTTGAAGTGATCGAGATCGAAGACCACGACGGAGATCGGCGTGCGTTCACGCGCGGCGCGGGCAATCTCCAGTGCCCCGATATCCTTCAGCCAGCGGCGGTTGCCGAGGCCGGTCAGAACGTCAGTGGTCGCCTGCCGGCGCAGCTGTGCCAGCGTCGCGTCGAGTTCCTTGATCAGGATCGAGATCCCGTTGGTGACGATCCCGACCTCGTCCTTGCGCTTGCTGCGAACCGACTTCACGACGCCGGTCGAGCGGTAGGTCTCGACCACGCCGGCGATCTGGTGCAGCGGCCGGATGAACGCCCAGACGCAGGCCAGGCAAAAGGCAGTGCCGATCAGCGTCGCTCCCAGCACCAGGATAAGCACAGGCGTCGCCTCGCTCCGAAAGCCGGTGACCAGATAGACGACGAGCGCCAGAAGCGGCACGTGCGTCGAGACGAAGCAAATGGAGAAGATCTTGAGGGTCAGCGATTGGTTGAACTGCTGAAGCGGTGTGAACCTCGTGAGGCGCATTCTGGACTCCTTCATGGTGTCTTTGGGCGCAGCGAAAATGGCTCGGGAAGTTTCACCCCGTTGTTAACGAAATCATTCAAATTTGAGTGGCTTTGGGGGTGCTGGGCATCAAGCTCCGTGCAAGTGCCTGCCGAACAATACGTATGACGAATGTCTAAAATTATGAATGGGTTGTGGAAATTTAAGTTGTCCGCAAAAGAAATACCAGCAAGGGTTTTTGTGATCCGTCGCGCTTCGCGCTTCTGGTGAATCATCGCGTCCTGACGCAACGATATTAACAGAGCGAGACGCGACCCCAACGGCAACGTGAGCGCGTGCAATTGCCATTCTTGCGTTTGAGCCCCTCGCGTTCTGGAAACTTGCCCCACTTGCTGCTATTGGCCCATAAGTTTGAGCACAAGATCCAGGCAAGGAGAGAACGATGATCCAGGCAACATTCACCGACCGCAAAGTCATGGCCGAGCTGGTGGCCAAGATGCTCTGGGAGATCAAGGCCGTTCACTTCAATGCCACCCAGCCCTACAAGTTCGCCTCGGGCATGGCGAGCCCCGTCTATATCGACTGCCGCAAGCTTCTCTCCTTCCCGCGCATCCGCTCGACGGTGATGGATTTCGCCGCCAGCGTCGTGCTGCGCGAGGCGGGCTTCGAGAAGTTCGATTGCATCGCCGGCGGCGAAACCGCGGGCATCCCCTTCGCCGCCCTTCTCGCCGACCGCCTTAGCCTGCCGATGATCTATGTCCGTAAACAGCCGAAGGGCCACGGCCGCAACGCCCAGATCGAAGGCAACATGCCCGAGGGTTCGCGCGTTCTCGTCATCGAGGACCTGACGACGGCAGGCGGCAGCATGTTCAAGTTCATCGATGCCGTGCGCGACGCCGGCGGCATTGTCGATCATGGCATCGCGCTCTTCTATTACGGCATCTTCGACGAAGGCGCGCTGCGCTTTGCCGATGGCAAGGTCAAGCTGCACTACATCGCCACATGGCGCGATGTCTTGGCCGTTGCCAAGGAGCAGCAGCTGTTCGATCAGAACACCCTGAACGAGGTTGAATCCTTCCTCGACGCGCCGCTCGCATGGTCTGGCCGCAACGGCGGTATTTCATCACTTTGAGTGAATAATTGCTCACGGCGCTTTGCTTTTGCCACGAAGTTATCTAATCCAGTTGGGCATCGACAGATCGTAATGCCCTTGGGAGACGGACATGATTTTGTGCTGTGGAGAAGCGTTGATCGACATGCTGCCGCGGGAGACGACGCTCGGCGAGAAGGGCTTTGCGCCCTATGCCGGCGGCGCCATCTTCAACACGGCGATCGCGCTCGGGCGCCTGGGCATCCAGACGTCTTTCTTCACCGGTCTCGCCGACGACATGATGGGCGAAATCCTCTGTGATACGCTGAAGGCGAGCAATGTCGACTTCAGCCTCTGCGCCATCGCGCAGCGCCCCTCGACGCTCGCCTTCGTCAAGCTGGTCAACGGCCAGGCGACCTACGCCTTCTATGACGAAGGCACCGCCGGCCGCATGATCACCACCGATGACCTTCCTGTTCTCGGCGACGATTGCGAGGCGCTGCACTTCGGCGCCATCAGCCTGATCCCCAGCCCGTGCGGCGAAACCTACGAGGCACTGCTCGACCGCGAGGCGGCCAAGCGCGTCATCTCGCTCGACCCGAACATCCGCCCCGGCTTCATCAAGGACAACCAGGCGCACATGGCGCGTATCAAGCGCATGGCCGCCAAGTCCGATATCCTGAAGTTCTCCGACGAGGACCTGGAATGGTTCGGCATGGACGGCAGCCATGACGATCTCGCCGCCCACTGGCTGCAGCATGGCGCCAAGCTCGTCGTCATCACCAAGGGCGCCGAGGGCGCGACGGGTTACACCAGCGAACGCAAGGTCACCGTCCCCAGCCAGCGCGTCACCGTGGTCGACACCGTCGGTGCCGGCGATACCTTCGATGCCGGCGTTCTTGCCTCGCTGAAGATGGATGGTCTGCTTACCAAGGCGCAGGTCGCCTCGCTCGACGAAAAGGCGCTGCAGAACGCGCTCTCGCTCGGCGCCAAGGCCGCAGCCGTCACGGTCTCCCGCGCCGGCGCCAACCCGCCATGGGCCAACGAGATCGGTCTTTAGAGCCTCAGGGCAACTGATCCAGAAAGCCAATCACGGTCCGATTGAAGTCATCGGGCCGCTGCAGCGGCGCGAAGTGGCTCACGCCTTCAAGCGGAACGAAGGTCGCGCCGGGAGTGCTGCGCACGAGATGCGCCGCATGCTCCGGCTTGATGAACTCGTCCCGGTCACCGAGCGCCACCGCCACCGGCACACGGATGCGGTTCAGATCGGCGGCCGAATAATTCGGCTCGGTCGACATCATCAGGCTCACATCCTCGACAAAGCGGTCGAACTGGTCAGGCGTCGGCGAGAGCGCCTCGTAATCCATCCGATGCCTATTGAAGCAGCGGTCGATCACGGGCGTCGGCACGAAGGGCTTTACGCCTGACGGGTCCATGCTGCAGGCGAAGAAGAACACGCCGTCGACGCGCTGAGGGTGCCGGTCCGCGAGAATGAGCGCCGTGCACGCCCCATCGCTCCAGCCGATAAGCGCCGCCTTCTCGATTTCGAGATGATCCATCACCGCAAGCACGTCGGATGCCATCAGCTCGTAGGTGTAGGGCTTGTCGTCCCGCGTGCTGCGGCCGTGTCCCCGGCTGTCGATCACCACCACGCGCCGGCCTGATCGCAGCAGCGCCGGCACCTGATAGCCCCAGTTGCCGCTATTCCCGAGTCCGCCATGCAGCAGGATCACAACCGGCCCGGAGCCATAAGCGCTGTACCATATATCGGCGCCATCATGCGTAACCACGCCGTCGTCACCATCAGGCAGGGCCTCCGCTCCCTGCGCTGCAAATCGCTCAAGCTCGTCGTCAGTCATATCAGTCCTCCCAATCCCTCATTCTTTCTAGACGGACGACGCGGCCCCATCTCGACATCTCCTGAGAAATAATCGCCGCGCCGACCAGGCTAAGCCTTCCCTCGCGCCGCCTGCATGGCCTCGCGCAGCACCTCGTAAACCCTCGGATCTTCCGTCTGCGAAACATTGAACCGCATGAAATCCGTCGCCGTCTGCGACAGGCTGAACGCATTGCCCGGCGCCAGCACCACATCCCGCTCCAGTGCCGCGCGCGCCACATCGGCAGCGTCGATACTATCGGGCAGGCGGCACCAGAGGAACATCCCCGCCTGCGGCTCCAACCAGGGCACGATGCCGAGGTTCTTGAGCTTGGCCGAGACCTCGAACATCGTCCTCGACAGCCGGCTGCGCAGCGTCTCGATATGCTTGCGATAGCTGCCGTCGCTGAGCACGCTCAGGACCAGCTGCGCCGCATGCCGCCCGCCGCCGAACGAGGTGGCGATCTTCAGATCTGTCAGCCCGCCGATCCACTCCGGCTTGGCGGCGATGAAGCCGCAGCGCGCCGAGGCCGACAGCGTCTTCGAGAAACTGCCGATATGGATGACGCGATCCAGCCCGTCGAAAGCGGCAAGGCGTGGCGCCGTCACGTGCTCGAAATCGGCGAAGATATCGTCCTCGATGATCGTCAGGTCGAACTGCTCGGCGATCTTAAGCACCCGATGCGCCGTCACCGGCGAGAGGATCGCTCCGGTCGGGTTATGCAGCGCCGAATTGGTCACGTAGAGCTTCGGTCGATGCTCGGCCACCGTGTGGGCGAAGGCGTCGATATCGGGGCCGGAGGGCGTGTAGGGCACGCTGACGATCTTGGCGCGGTGGGCGCGGAGAAGAGCGTGGAAATTGAAGTAGCAGGGATCGTCGACCATCACGGTATCGCCGGGCTCGATCAGGAAGCGGCAGAGAAGGTCGATCGCCTGAATGCCTGACTCCGTCAGGATGATCTGGTCGGGCGAGGCGCCAATCCCCTTGTCTGCCATCCGCCGCGCGATCAGCTGCCTGAGCGGCGGCAACCCCAGCGGCGATCCATAGGCGAGCAGTACAGGCCCATCGGCTCGCGCCAGTGCCCGCAGGCCGCGGCGAACGCCGTCTTCCGGCAGCCAGGAGGGCGGCAGCCATCCGCAACCGGGTTTGAGGCCGATATCGCCGGCCTCCAAAGACTGCCGCGACACCCAGAACGGATCGATTTCGCGGTCGAGCCGTGGCCCGACCTCCGACAGCGCGAAGGGGGCGGCCTGGTTGGCGACGTAAAAGCCGGAGCCCGGCCGCGACAGGATCGCGCCCTCGGCAACCAGCCGCTCATAGGCCTCGACGACGGTCGATGTCGAAATCTTCAGCGACCCCGCGAGCGCCCGCACAGAAGGCAGCTTCGCCCCCGCCGTCAAGCTGCGGCCGGCGATGCGCTGCTTGATCGTGTTCATCACCATCGCCACGCGGGTCGTGCCAACGATTGCGTTATCGGCCATCCGTACTGCTCTCCGATGCATAACAGTTTGGCGAAACCGTACCATACCGTAGCTGGCATGGCCACGCTGCGAGGGATCATAAGATGGTCGATTGAAAGAATGATGGAGTGTGCCATGGACCGCACGGCGGCCGGTTGGTTGAATGGTTTTATCGGTGTTCTGATTTTCAGCGGCTCGCTGCCCGCGACGCGCATGGCGGTGATGGGGTTCGATCCCGTCTTCCTGACCGTCGCCCGCGCGGCGATCGCCGGGCTGATCGCGCTGGCGTTGCTCGTACTGTTTCGCGAAAAGCGGCCGGCGGCGAGCGATTTTCTGTCGCTCGTTATCGTCGCCTTCGGCGTCGTCATCGGCTTTCCACTGCTCACCGCACTGGCGCTCACTCACATCACCTCGGCGCACTCCATCGTCTTCATCGGCTTGCTGCCGCTCTCGACCGCGATCTTCGGCGTCATCAGGGGCGGCGAGCGTCCGCAACCGGCCTTCTGGATATTCTCCTGCGTGGGGAGCGCGCTGGTCGCAGGTTTTGCCCTGTCGCAGGGTGTGACCGCAGCCCCGCTCGGCGATCTCCTGATGCTCGCCGCCATCATCGCCTGTGGTCTCGGCTATGCCGAGGGCGCCAAGCTGTCGCGCAGGCTCGGCGGCTGGCAGGTCATCTCCTGGGCGCTGGTTCTCTCGCTGCCCGTCATGCTCGCGCTTGCTCTCTTCAATCTGCCGCCGTCCTTTGCGGCGATCGAAATGCCGGCCTGGGCGGGCCTCGTCTATGTCTCGCTGTTCAGCATGCTGATCGGCTTCTTCTTCTGGTATCGCGGCCTGGCGCAGGGCGGCATTGCCGGTGTCGGTCAGCTGCAGCTGCTGCAGCCCTTCTTCGGTCTGCTCCTGGCGGCAACGCTGCTGCACGAGCAGGTGAGCCCCATCATGCTCGTCGTCACCATCGCCATCGTCGGCTGCGTCGCTGGCGCCAAGAAGTTCGCCCGCTAGAACGTTACGGGTGAGAATGGGTTTGCATTTTGCCGCGTAAGCGCGCCTGCTGTTTGGCGCTACATCGCTTGATGTGGCCCAACCAGGGAGCTTGAAATGGCAAAGGGTCAACTCCGCGGTACGCGTGAAGCGCGCAAGCCGAAAAAAGACAAGTCCGCTCCGGCAGTCGCCTCGCAGCCGGGCTCGCAGGTCAAGCAGGCCGCGAGCACCGTACCATCGGGCAAGGGCGCCAGGCCCTGACCGCCACCAGGGGGTGGACCTGAGGGCAGTCATCTCAGCCAAATAGAAAACGCTCCCGCGGCGGTCACCACGGGAGCGTCTTGTGAACGTTGCGTTCTTACTTGGCGAGCTTCGCCAGTTCGGCAACAAGGCCCTGTGTCGACGAATCGTGGCCCGCAGCGCTTTCCTTGCCTTCGATGACGGGCAGCAGGCCGGTCGCCAGTTCCTTGCCGAGCTCGACGCCCCACTGGTCGAACGAGTTGATGCGGAACAGCACGCCTTCGACGAAGACGCGGTGTTCGTAGAGCGCCACGAGGCGGCCGAAGGCGAACGGCGTCAGCTTGTCATAGACGAAGGTGATCGACGGGCGGTTGCCGGTGAAGACGCGGTGCGGCGCGATGAAATCGGCCTGCTTGTCGTCCATGCCCTTGTCGGTCAGCTGCTTCTTGGCTTCCTCGAAGGTGCGGCCCTTCATCAGCGCTTCCGACTGCGCGATGCAGTTTGCCATCAGGAGCTGGTGCTGGTGGCGCAGCTCCGGCTCGAAGCCGTTGGCGGCGATCATGAATTCGGCCGGGATCACGCTCGTGCCCTGGTGGATCAGCTGGTAGAAGGCGTGCTGGCCATTGGTGCCGGGTTCGCCCCAGACGACAGGACCGGAATTCCCTTCGACCGGCGTGCCGTCGATGGTGACGCCCTTGCCGTTCGATTCCATGTCGAGCTGCTGCAGGTAAGCAGGGAAGCGCGACAGGCGCTGGTCGTAGGGCAGGATCGCGCGGGTGGCGTAGCCGAGAACGTTGCGATTGTAGAAGCCGATCAGGCCGAGCAGGATCGGCAGGTTCTTGGCGATCGGTGCCGTGCGGAAGTGGTTGTCGATCGAATGCGCGCCATCGAGGAACTTGCCGAAGTTCTCAGGACCGACGGCGATCATCAGCGGCAGGCCGATGGCCGACCAGATCGAGTAGCGCCCGCCGACCCAATCCCAGAAGCCGAACACGCGTTCGCTTTCGATGCCGAAGGCGGCAACCTTGTCGAGCGCCGTCGAAACGGCTGCGAAGTGATGCTGAACGGCTGCTTCGCCGAGCGCGTCGGCAACGAACTTGCGCGCCGTCTGGGCGTTCGTCATTGTCTCGATAGTGGTGAAGGTCTTGGAGGCGACGATGAAGAGCGTCGTTTCCGGCTGCACCAGCTTCAGGATGTCGGCGATGTGTGCGCCGTCGATGTTGGAAACGAAATGCGCGCGCGGGCCGTCATGATAAGGCGCCAACGCCAGCGTCGCCATCACGGGGCCGAGGTCGGAGCCGCCGATGCCGATGTTGATGACGTCGGTGATCTTCTTGCCGGTCGCGCCCTTCAGCGCGCCCGAGCGAATGCCGTCGGCAAACTTGCCCATGGCAGCGAGCACGCCGTTGACGTCAGGCATCACGTCCTTGCCGTCGACGAGAACGGGGGTGTTCGAACGATTGCGAAGGGCCGTGTGCAGCACGGCGCGGTTTTCGGTGAAGTTGATCGCCTTGCCCGAGAACATCTCGTCGCGCTTGGCCTCGACACCGCCGGTTTCGGCGAGCTTGACCAGAAGGGCCAGCACCTCGTCGTTCACGGCCGTCTTCGAGAAATCCATCAGGAGGTCGTCGAGCGAGGCGGTGAAGCGCGAAAAGCGTTTCGGATCGGCCGCGAAGGCAGCACGGATATCGGTGGCCTTGGTGGCAGCCGCGGTGCTTTTCAGTTGGTCGACGATGGCATTCATGGGAGGCTCCTTTGCAGGGCGTGAGGGTCGCGGAAACTATTCGCTTTACCGGGTGCAAATCAAGTTATGTCTGAAACTATTCATAAAAAGGGTGCGCACGTCGCGCTTGATGCGCCAACGCAGTCGGGCTATATTGGAGAGGTTGCAGGCGGAGCTGTAACTCCACCTGCTGCGCTTATGTTCTTTGGAATGTGACCCGGACGCTGAGTGACCAGCTCGTCCGGGTTTTCCTCACCATAAGCGTGACGCTAAGCGGTCGAAACCACATATCATCACCTCCCGTTCTGATGGCAAGGCTCTTGCCGAAGTCGGCGCGGCCCATCCTCGCCGATAGGCCGCATTGCCGCGACCTGTGCTGCTTCTGCCTCAAAACAAGCGGATAGCAGCACAGTTTTTGGTTGTACTCAATTGTGAAGTATTACGCTCGCAGATCCTTGCGCAGGATCTTGCCGACCGGCGATTTCGGCAGTTCGGTGCGGAATTCGATGAAGCGCGGCCGCTTGTAGTTGGTGAGGTTGGCCACGCAATGCGCCTTCACTTCCGCCTCGGTCAGAGCAGGATCCTTGCGCACCACGAAGAGCTTCACCGCCTCGCCGGAATGCCCATCCGCCACGCCGACGGCGGCGGCCTCCAGGATGCCCGGGTGCATCGCTGCCACTTCCTCGATTTCGTTCGGATAGACGTTGAACCCCGAGACCAGGATCATGTCCTTCTTGCGGTCGACGATCTTGGTGTAGCCGCGGGCATCCATGAAGCCCATGTCGCCGGTGCGGAAATAGCCGTCGGGCGTCATGGCGCGCGCCGTCTCATCCGGCTTGTTCCAGTATCCGGCCATCACCTGCGGCCCACGAATGCAGATCTCGCCAACCTCGCCAAGCGGCAGCGACGCGCCGTCCTCGTTGCGGATATCGAGATCGGTCGACGAGATCGGCAGGCCGATCGCGCCGGTGAATTCGGGCGAATCGAAGCGGTTGGCGGTGGCCACCGGCGACGTCTCGGAAAGCCCGTATCCCTCGGTAATGTGGTTGCCGGTAATCGTCAGCCAGCGCTCGGCCACCGGCCGCTGCACGGCCATGCCGCCACCCAGCGAAATCACCAGCGAGGAGAAATCGACCTTGGCGAATTCGGGGTTGTTCATCAACGCGTTGAAGAGCGTGTTTAGCCCAGGGAAGACGTGGACGTTCGATTTGGCGAATTCGCGCACGAGGGCAGGGATGTCGCGCGGATTGGCGACGAGGATGTTGTGCGCGCCGAGCGACATGCCCATCAGCGAATTCACCGTCAGCGCAAAGATATGGTAGAGCGGCAGCGCGCAGAGGAAGTTCAGCACATCCGGCCGCTGGCGCTTCTCGAAGGCGGATTTCAGCCAGAGTTCCAGCTGCAGCTTGTTCGACAACAGGTTCTTGTGCGTCAGCACCGCACCCTTGGCGATCCCTGTCGTGCCGCCGGTATATTGCAGGAAGGCGATGTCGCTGCCGACAAGACCTGATGGCTTCAGCGTCGCGCCGTCACCCTCACCAAGCACCTGCTTGAAGGTCTTGTGCCGGGGGATAGACCAGGTGGGAACGAGCTTCTTCACCTTGCGCACGAGCAGATTGACGATCAGCCCCTTGGCGCCCAGCATTTCGCCGAGCGAGGTGACGACCACATGGCGCACATCGGTATGGCCAAGCACCTGCTGAACGGTATGAGCGAAGTTTTCCAGGACAAAGATCGCCTTGGCGCCGGCGTCGCGCAACTGATGTTCCAGTTCGCGTGGCGTGTAGAGCGGGTTGACGTTCACCACCACGAGCCCGGCGCGCAGGATGCCATAGACGGCGATCGGGTTCTGCAGCACGTTCGGCATCATCACCGCGACGCGATCGCCCTTCTGCAGGCCGATTGCCTGCAGCCATGCCGCGACCTTGCGCGTCTGGCTTTCCAGCTGGCGGTAGGTGAGCGTCTTGCCCATGCTGGAAAAGGCGATGCGGTCGGCATAGCGCGCGCAGGATTTCTCAAGCAGCTCCGCCAGTGATTCGTATTCCAGCGCCGGAAGCTCGGCCGGTACGATCGCCGGATAGGTGGCAAGCCACGGCTTGTCGGGCCTCTCACCGCCAGGATGGGCGGAAATGCTGTTCATCGTGTCTCTCTCCCTGTCGCTGCCGGCGGGGCGCCCGTCGAAACTATTGGATGATCCTCCATCCTCCAATACGGCAGCTTATGTCATTGCTCGAATGGTTCAAGCAGCATCAGGCTACAATAACCTTGACGTAAACGTCAATATTGCGGCGCCCGCCAAAATTGCGGATCAAATTCGGGAACAACGGGCAGCGGGCGACGTTTTCAATTCATACGCTTGGCACAACAACCGCCAGGCACGAGGAACCAACAGAAAGGGAGTAGAGACATGCTGCAACAGGACAACGACAAGACCCTCCGTGACCCGAACGTCAAGGATACGCACTCGCTGATCGCCAGCGACCGTGTGGAAGGCACCCGCGTTTACGGCGCCGATGGCAAGCACATCGGCTCGATCGAGCGCCTGATCCTCGGCAAGAGGGATGGCCGCGTCGCCTATGCCGTCTTGAGCTTCGGCGGCTTCATGGGCATCGGCCATGACCACTACCCGCTGCCCTGGGATAAGCTGTCCTACGACACGCAGCTGGATGGCTACCGCATCGACCTGACCAAGGAACAGATCGAAGGCGCGCCAAGCTACGCGGATGATGACGACACCTGGTACAACGACAACGGCCGCCGGGTCTACGATTACTACGGCGTGCCGCCCTACTGGATGTAAGTCTCCCGCGAGGCCGGAACGGAAGGGTCCCGCCGCGTGCGGGACCCACCGACGGCCACAAAAACCTCCGGCGAAAGTTGGAGGTTTTTGCATGAGTGCATTGGCCTTAGCTCAACTCGCGGACACGAGATCGTTGGCGGAGCGCAACACAGTCCCAACCACGATATCGGCTACACCGATCGCCGCCTGCGTCTCTACTTCGAACACATGCGTCTCGCCCGGCAAAAGCGTGATCAGCATCGTATCCACCACCGCATCCGGATCGAGACGATCAGCCATCAGGCAGAGATCCTTAAGCAGGCTCACGGCCGTCACCGCGACCGCATAACCGCCCTTCCGCTTGCTGACCTCGATCCTCATCTCCGGCTTCGGCAGCTTGAGGTCGATATCCTCGACGAAATAGTGAAACGCGCGCCGGTCCAGCATGTCGACGACGATCACTTCATTGCCGGGATCATCGGCGGTGGCGATATCCTGAGGCAGCGTAAACGCCTTCGCCTCGAACCGGTCGCAAAGCAGCCGCCAGAATTCGAACTCGGCAAGCACGGTCCCATCAAGCCGCAGCCGCTTGCCCGAAATCTTCGCCCGCCAGAACAGCGTCCGCTCGTTGACGGCAACGGCGGCGAGCCCGCCCTCGCGCGGCTGGATCGTCAGAAGCCGGGGATCGAAAGCCTGGCGCATCGCATACCACAGCGGCTTGCGACGCCCGGCCGAATCCAGCGCCGCCCAGGAGGTCACCGGCCAGCAATCGTTGAACTGCCAGACGACTGCGCCCTTGCAGATATCGCGGTGCGAGCGCATGTGCTCGACCGCGAAGCGGATGGCGCGCGCCTGGTTCAGTTGCGTGGCGAAATGCCAGTCGTTCATCGTCCGTGGCTCGGGCAAGTGGCCGGCCAGGCCACGGATCAGCTTGTCATTGCCCTGCGTCGCCTTCTGGTGATGGAAGACGCCATTGGAGACGGGCGTCAGCGGCGCCTCGTGCACGCTCTCTTCCAGCGTCGCCCAGTTGGGTGGCGCCTGCCAGCCGAATTCAGAGCAGAAGCGCGGGATATAGTTGCGGTAGACCTCATAGCCCACGTCGTTCCACACATCCCATAT
The DNA here is from genome assembly GCF_002338015.1 of Rhizobium sp. UBA1881. Taxonomy (NCBI): domain Bacteria; kingdom Pseudomonadati; phylum Pseudomonadota; class Alphaproteobacteria; order Hyphomicrobiales; family Rhizobiaceae; genus Rhizobium; species Rhizobium sp. UBA1881. The sequence continues at coordinate 50,712 of NZ_DDHH01000152.1, read as the reverse complement.
GTGCTTGCATCCATGCGCATCGGCATTCGGCTCGATCTCCATCGTGCCGGAATAGGGGCTGCCGGGATAGTAGGGGCGGTCGGGATCGAGCTCGGCGCAAAGCCTCGGCAGGATATCGAGATAGTAGCCGAGCCCCCAGCTCTCACCCTCCTTGATGATCGGCCGCCAGCCCCACTCGTCGAAGCCCCAGATATTCTCGTTATTGCCGTTCCAGACGATCAGCGAGGGATGCGGCATCAGCCGCGCGACGTTGTCGCGCACCTCCGCCTCGACCTCGCCACGGAGCGGCTCTTCCTCGGGATAGGAGGCGCAGGCAAACAGGAAATCCTGCCACACCAGCATGCCCACCCGGTCGCATTCTTCGTAGAATTCATCCCGCTCGAAGATGCCGCCGCCCCATACCCGCAACAGGTTGATGTTGGCAGCCTTCGCCTCGTCGATCCGCGAGGCATAGCGCGCGGCGGTGACCCGCGAGGGGAAGCAATCGTCGGGGATCCAGTTGGCGCCGCAGAGAAACAGCGGCACGTCGTTGATCACGAATGTGAAGGCCGAGCCATGCTCGTCCGGCGACGTATCGAGCCGCACCGAGCGGAAGCCGATCTGCTTGGCGTAATCGTCGAGCAGTTCATCGCTCTCGCAATCGCGCAGTTCGACCCGCAGCGGATAAAGCGGCTGCGCGCCGAGATGATGCGGCCACCAGATCTGCGGCGAGGGCACGCGCACCTGGAAGCGAACCTCGTCGCTCCCGGCCTCGACGATCTCGCTATGCGTGACACCGCCGATGTTGGCCGTGATGCGGCAGTCGCCGGCGTCACTGGCGCGCGCGATCTTTGCACGAACCGTCACCAACCCGTCTCCACCGGCAAGCGTCGCCGAAACCAGCGTCTCGGCTAGCCGCGCCTTCGCCCAGCGCTCCAGCCGCACCGGCTTCCAGATCCCCGCCGTCACCAGCGTCGGACCCCAGTCCCAGCCGAAATTGCAGGCCATCTTGCGCATCAGGTTGCCGGGGCCGGGATAGTTGTTCGGCCGGTAGCCGTAATGCGCTTCCATCTCCGCGCCATAGGCGTAGGCCGAGCGGAAGGTCACGACCAGCTCGTTGCCCTCGGCCTTCAGGCGATCGGAAACGTCGAAGCGGTAGGTTCGGTGCATGTTGAACGTCTGGCCGATCTCTTCGCCGTTGAGCGAGATCGTCGCCACCGTATCCAGCCCGTCGAAGACAAGCTCCTGCACGAGATCGGCATCGGGCGATGCGTCGAAGCGGCAGCGATAGGTCCAGTCCTCGCGGCCGATCCAGTCATTGGTGATTTCGTTGACATCGACATACGGATCGGGGATCAGCCGGCTCGCCAGGAGGTCCAGATGCACGCATCCGGGCACATGCGCAGGCACGGTTTTCGGCAGATCCGGCTTTCCTGCAACGTTACAGTTGAGGGTCCAGCCGGTATGCAGGTCTGTCTTGGAAATCATCGGGGTCTCTTAAAGATAGCGGCCGTGGCGCTGCAGGACTTCGATCTTGTAGCCGTCGGGATCGGTGATGAAGAAGAACAGGGCAAGCAGCTTGCCGTCGCGGTTGAGCTCCACGAGCTTGCCGGGATTGAGCCCGGCTTCCGTCAGCCGCTTGTGCTCGACGGCGACCTCGTCGACCGACACCGCCAGATGCCCGTAGCCGTCGCCGAGGTTGTAAGCCTCGATGCGGCCCTTGTTGATCGTCAGCTCCAGCTCGAAGCCGGTCTCGCGGTTGCTCAGATAGATCAGCGTGAAGGTTTCGAAATCGATGCGGTCGGCGACCTCGAGCCCGAAGACCTTGCCGTAGAATTCGACCGAGCGCGCTTCGTCGAGAACGCGGATCATCGAGTGTATCATCTTGGCCAAGGCTGCCTCCATCGTGCGTATCAGGCCGCTTTGGTAGCTGCTGCCTTAGGCGGTGCGCAAGCCCATTCTTCGCGTCATCGCGCTTTCCACCAATCCCACCGCATCATAGATCAACAGCGCCATCAGCCCGACGATCAGGCCGCCCTGCAGGATGAAGGCCGTGTTGTCAGATATCAGCCCGGCGATGATCACTTCGCCGAGCCCCTTGGCGGCCACCGTCGAGCCGATCGTCGCCGTCCCGATATTGATCACGGTCGCCACCTTCACGCCCTCGATGATCAGCGGCAGCGCCAGGGGCAGCTCCACCTGGAACAGCCGCTGCGTCGGGTTCATGCCCATGCCGTCGGCGGCATCGAGCACGGCGGGGGAGACCTGGCGCAGGCCGGAGATGGTGTTTTCGAAGATCGGCAGCAGCCCGTAGAGAAACAGCGCCACCAGCGTCGGCCCGGCACCGAAGCCCATGGCCGGCACTGCCAGCGCCAGCACAGCGACCGGCGGAAAAGTCTGCCCCGCATTGGCGATGGCGCGCGACAGCGGCAGGAAATCGGCGCCGCTCCGCCGCGTCACGAAAACGCCGCCCAGAATGGCGACCACGGCGCTTCCGACAATCGAGATCAGCACCAGCTGCAGATGCCCGAGCGCCAGAAGCGGCAGGCTGCTTTGCGTGTAGACGGCGGGCGCGTTGTTCTTGGTGAGCGGCGTCAGCAGGAAGGACAGCCAATCCGTCCGGAACAACAGGATCAGAAGCAGCGCCAAGGCCGCGACGCGAAAGAGATTGGCGGTGAGGAGCTTCATTCCTTGCGGCCCAGCTCCAGGAGGTGCGACATCGAGATCGACCCGATTGCCGCCTTCTTCTCGTTCTCGACGGCCGCTTCGTCGATCCCCTGCCAGATCATCTCGGCCAGCGCGTCGCGCAGGCTGAGCGATTGCGGCAGGCCGTGGTCGAGCCCGGCCTTGGCCGGCGCCATGCCCGATGTCAGCGGCAGCAGCGACATGCGCTTCAGCGCCCGGTCGGTCGTCCCCGTCAACTGCTGCACGAAGGGGTCGGCGGGCTCGGTGATGATCTTTTCAGGCGTCGAATATTGCAGCAGCCTGCCGCCGCGCATCACCGCGATCCGGTTGCCGAGGTGGAAGGCCTCGTCCATGTCGTGGGTGACGAGAATGATCGTCGTGCCGAACTGCTTCTGGATCGCCAGAAGATCGTCCTGCGCCTTGCCGCGAATGACGGGATCGAGCGCGCCGAAGGGTTCGTCCATGATCAGCACCTCCGGCCCCGCTGCCAGCGCTCGCGCAACGCCGACGCGCTGCTGCTCGCCGCCGGAAAGCTGATGCGGATATTTCTTGGCAAAGGAGCGCGGGTCGAGATTGAATAGCCCGAGCAGTTCGTCGACGCGGGCATCGATCCTGCCGCGCTCCCAGCCGAGCAACTGCGGCACCGTCGCGATGTTCTGCGCCACCGTGCGGTGCGGAAAGAGCCCGTTGCCCTGGATGACGTAGCCGATATTGCGGCGCAGCTCCGTCTCCGGCACATCGGCCACGTTGCGCCCGCCGACGCGGATTTCGCCAGACGTCATCGGCACCAGCCGGTTGATCATGCGGATCAATGTCGATTTGCCGGAGCCCGAGGTTCCGACGATGACCGTGATCTCGCCCTTCTCGACCGCCATCGACACATTGTCGACCACGGTCGTATCGCCGTAGCGCTTGGTGACGTTGCGGATGTCGATCATGCTCATGCGGCAGGTCCCCGTATGCTGTCGGCGACCGCATCGAGAATGACGGCCGAAGAGAAGGCGAAGATCACGGTCGGCACGGCGCCGAGAAGAACGAGGTCCATGGCCGTCTGGCCAAGCCCCTGGAAGATGAAGACGCCGAACCCGCCACCGCCGATCAGCGCCGCCACCGTCACCAGCCCGATCGCCTGCACCAGCACGATGCGAATGCCCGTGAGGATGACGGGCAGCGCCAGCGGCAGGTCGATACCGGTGAGGATCTGGCGCCGCGTCAGCCCCATGCCGGCGGCTGCGTCGCGCACGGCGGGGTCGACGCCCTCGAGACCGACAACGGTATTGGCCACGATCGGCAGCAGCGAATAGAGCACCAGCGCGATCAGGGCGGGTGCCGCGCCGATGCCGCTGATCCCGACTGCTGCCGCCAGCGGCACATGCGTCGCGAGATAACCGAGCGGCAGCATCAGCAGGCCGAAGAGAGCGAGGCTCGGGATCGTCTGGATCAGGCTCAGCCCCTGCAGCAGCGCTGCCCGCAGCTTGGGCACCCAGAAACAGACGATGCCGAGCGGCAGGCCGATCGCCACAGAGATCGCCAGCGACCCGAAGGCCAGCTCAACATGCGTCCATGCCTCGGCCCAGAACTGGTCGCCGCGATTGGCGAACTCGCGCATGATCGAGAGACTGTCGAGCAGCCCCGACCAGAGAAAGATGCCCAGCAGACAGGCGTAAGCAGCAAGCGCCGCGACCCGCATCCACGGCCTCGGCCGCACCTTCACCAGCGCATCGGATATGATCAGCGATGTGACCGCGAGCAGCACCCAGAAGCCGCCGCCTGGCGTCATGCGCGCCGCCGTGCTGCCCTCTGGCGTAAACGACGTCGCCACGAACCCGATCGCCGCCAGCAATGCCGCCAGACAGAGCGTCGAGATCGCAAGCCGCGCATAGGCGTTTTCGAGAAACAGCACCGCGCAGGCCGAGAGAACGAGGAGCAAGGTGAGGATGGCGACGGAGGGCTGGTCCAGAAGCTGCATCAGCAACATCGGCTTGCCCGATGCGATCCGGTTCGCCTTCACATAGATGAATGGCAGCAATGCCGCCGCCGCGACGCCCGCGACGACGAGAACGACGCCGAGCCGGTCCAGTCTGCGGACCGCTAAGGTTTCTTCCATCGATCCATCCCAGCCTGGAAGGAAAACGGCTCCGCATCCATCGCTGGACGCGGAGCGTCGGCGATTACTTCAGGAAGCCTTTTTCCTTCAGATAGGCCTCGGCGACGCTCTTCGCCGGCTCGCCATCGACCTGGATCTTGCCGTTCAGCTTGCGCAGCTCGTCGGCGGTCAGGCTCTTGAAGATCGGCGCCAGGATCTCTTCGATCTTCGGGTTGGCCTTCAGCACCTCCTCGCGGATGATCGGGGTCGGCGCATAGACCTGCTGCACGCTCTTGTCGTCTTCGAGAACGGTAAGCTCGGCAGCCTCGATGGCGCCATCCGTGCCGTAGACCATGGCGGAGTTCGCGCCGTTCGTCTGGTCGGCTGCGGCCTTGATCGTTGCGGCGGTATCACCGCCCGAGAGCACGATTTCCTGCTCCGGCTTCAGCGCGAAGCCATAGGTCGTCTGGAACGCCGGCAGCGCGCCGGCGGTGTTGACGAACTCGGCCGATGCCACCAGCTTCGCCTCGCCGCCACCGGCGACCCATTTGCCGAAATCGGACATGCTCTTCAGGTTGTTTTTCCCGGCAACGTCGTTGCGCACGGCGATGGCCCACGTGTTGTTGGCGGGCGAGGGCGTCAGCCAGACGATCTTGTTGGCGTCGTAATCCAGCTTCTTGGCCATGTCATAGCCCTGCTGGATGTTCTTCCAGGCGGCATCGTCGGGCTTGTTGAAGAAGAAGCCGGCATTGCCGGTGTATTCGGGATAGATGTCGATCTCGCCTGCGGTGATCGCCTTGCGCACCACGGGCGTGGCGCCGAGCGCGATGCGGTCCTTCGTCTTGATGCCATTGGCGTTCAGCGCCAGCGCGATCACGTTGCCGAGCAGCGTGCCCTCCGTGTCGATCTTCGACGACACCACGACATCCGCGGCTTGCACCGCACCCGCCGTCAGGGCGCAGAGCGATACGGCAAGGGCTATTCTTTTCAGCATGACCATCCCCTTTATTCCTTCAAAGGCGCGGAAAGCCTTGGCGCAAGGCGAACCGCTCGAAACTCCCCGGCGAAGACAGCGGACTGTCGGCGACCGATCCAATGCGTAACTGACATAGTGTGCACGATTGAAAAATCGATGCGATTGCGAAAATACTGTTCACGACACTGTCCAATCGATCGATGGCCAATCGTCTTCAGGTCTCAGCTCGCAAATCCAACTCTGCGATGCTAACCGGAAGATCAGGCTTGGGCTTGGACGATCATGAGATGACGAGGGAGGAAAGCGTGACAATCTTGCTTGAGGTATGCGTGGATAGCCCGCGCGGTCTGGCGGCGGCCATCGAAGGCGGGGCTGACCGTATCGAATTGTGCTCGGCGCTCGAGATTGGCGGGCTGACGCCCGTCGCGGGCATGATGAAAGCGGCGGCTGCCGCTCCCATTCCCGTCTACGCGATGATCCGCCCGCATGCAGGTCCCTTCGTGTTCGACAGCGGCGATGAAGCGGCGATGATGGCGGATATCGATGCCGTCAGGGCCTTCGGCCTCGCAGGCGTGGTCATCGGGGCAAACCTTGCCGACGGCACGCTCGACATGCCGCTGCTCCATCGTCTGAAGGCACACGCCGCAGGCCTCGGCTCGACACTGCATCGCGCCTTCGACCTCGTCCCCGATCCCGACGCGGCGTTGGAGCAGGCCGTCGAGCTCGGCTACGAGCGCATCCTCACCTCCGGCTGCATCCCCAAGGCCATCGATGGCCTGGAGACATTGGCGCGGCTGTCGAAGAAGGCGGACGGGCGGATCTCGATCATGCCGGGAAGCGGCGTGCGCCCCGCCAACGCGCCGCAGATTCTGCGCGCCACCGGCGCTCACGAAATTCACGGCTCCTGCAGCTCTCCGGTCGCAAGCGTCGATCCCCGCGCGGTCGCCTTCGGCTTCGAGGCCGCGTCGCCCAACCGAACGGACCCGTCCATCGTGCGCCAGATGCGCGAGGCGATTGATAGTCTTTAGGAGACCTTGATCACGGCCTTGATCAGGCCGCTCTTCTCATGCGCCCAGCGCGCCAGATCGCCCGGCGCATCGGCAAGCGTCGTGCGGTGGGTGATCAGCCGGTCCACCGGCACGAGGCCATTGGCGATCGAGGCCGCCACATGCTCGAAGTCGATCCGCGTCGCATTGCGGCTGCCGATCACCATCATTTCGCGCTTGTGAAACTCGGGGTCGGAGAAGCGGATATCGTCCTTGACGACGCTGACCAGAACCAGCGCGCCGCCATGCGCGACGAACTGGAACGCCTTCTCCATCGAAGGGCCATAGCCGGTCGCGTCGAAGACGACGTCGAAACCATCCCCGCCAGTCTTCGCCTTCACCGCATCAAGGGTCGCATCATTGGCGACGATACCTGACGTAAATCCGAAGCGCTCGGCAGCCATCTCCAGCCGCTCCGCACTCGTGTCGAGCAGGGTCACTTCATGGCCGGCGATCCGCGAAAAGATCGCGGCCCCAAGGCCGATTGGGCCGGCGCCGATGACGAGCGCGCGTGAGCCTGCGGGCGAAAGCGAGCGGCGCACGGCATGCGCCCCGATCGCCAGGAATTCCACTGTCGCCGCCGCTTCCAGGCTCAGCCCCTGCGCCGCATAGAGATTGCCTGCCGGAACCGTGATCTCCTCGCAGAACGCCCCATCCGTGTGGACGCCGAGCACCTTGATATCGGTGCAGCAATTCGCCTTGTCCTTGCGGCAGGCGACGCATCGGCCGCAGGAGATATACGGGTTGACTATCACAGGCGTGCCGACCGCGATCTCGACCCCTGCGCCGGTTTCCACCACGGTTGCGGAGATCTCGTGGCCCATCACCCGCGGATATTCGAGAAACGGATGCTTGCCCTCGAAGATGTGATAGTCGGTGCCGCAGATGCCGACATGGCTGACGGCAAGCCGCGCCCAGCCGGCTTCGGGCGTGCCGGGAGAGGGGCGCTCGACGATCTCGAGAACACCCGGTTGTTGGCAAAGCACGGCTTTCATGATGGTTCCTGCATTCTATTGAAAGGAAGCCGGCGAGTGGCCGGCTACCTGTATTGGCGTTTAAGAGCTGCGGCGACGGCGCAGCTGATCGAAGTAGACGATCACGATAATCAGCAGGCCGGTGATGATGCGCTGCCAGAACGAGTTGACGTTGAGCAGGTTCGCGCCGTTGTTGATCGTGGCCAGGATGAAGGCGCCGATCAGCGGACCATGCACGGAGCCGACCGCGCCGAACAGCGAGGTGCCGCCGATGACCGACGAGGCGATCGCCTGCAGTTCCCAGCCGTCGGCCTGCGTGGCGTTGCCGATGGCGATACGCGATGCGAGCAGGACGCCGACGAAGGCCGCGAAGGTCGCCGACAGGATGTAGGCCATGTAGATGATGCCGTTGACCCTGACACCCGACAGACGCGCTGCCTCGCGATTGGAGCCGACAGCGAAGAGATAGCGGCCCCAGCGGCTGAGATGCAGGAAGATGTAGGACGGGATCGCGACCAGCACGACCATCCAAAACAGGCTCGGGACGCCAAGGAAGTCGGCACGGGCGAAGTTCGTGAAGGGCTCGTTGACGATGTTGATCGTCGAGCCGTTGGTGATCAGAAGCCCGATGCCGCGCAGCGACGTCAGCGTCGCCAGCGTGATGATGAAGGGTGGCAGGCCCATCTTGACGATGCCGAAGCCATGAAACACCCCGATGCCGACGCCGATCAACAGCGTGATCAGGATCGCCGCCCAGACGGGGAAGCCCGCCTGCAGCAGCCATGCCAGGATGACCGTACAGAAGCCGACAATCGCGCCGACGGAAAGGTCGATGCCGGCGGTGATGATCACGAAGGTCTGGCCAAGCGCCAAAATCGCCGTCATCGCGCCTTGGCGCAGAAGGTTGGAGATGTTGAGCGGCGTCCAGAAGCTGGCAGTGACGACGCCGAGCAGAATCCACAGGAAGGCCAGAAGACCGATCAGGGTCAGGCCGAACAGGATGTTGACCTTGCGGCGCGGCGGCGGCGCGGCGATCTCGGTGGGGGTTACGGTCATTTTCTCTCTCCCTCTTGTTCTTTTAGACGCCGATCGCTTCGCTCAGCACTTCTTCATGCGTGGCGGCGTGGAAGTCGTGGCTCGCCACCAGCTGGCCGCTGCGGAACACATGCAGCCGGTCCGCCAGTTCGTAGACCTCGGGCAGGTAGGAGGAGATCAGAATGATCCCCGCGCCCTGCTTCAGAAGCTTGGCGAACAGCCGGTAGATTTCCGCCTTTGTGCCGACGTCGACGCCGACGGTCGGCTCGTCGAAGATGAAGAGCCGCGCCCCATGGCTCAGCCACTTGCCGATGACGACCTTCTGCTGGTTGCCACCCGACATCGCCGAGACCAGCACCCGCCGGCTGGGCGTCTTGATCGCGAGGTCGCGGATCTGCTGGTCGGCGTTCTGCGTCTCCTCGCTGTGACTGATGACAGGTCCCTTGCTGAGCCGCTTAAAGACCGGCAGGTTGATATTGAGGCCGATCGGCAGGTTGAGGCAGAGGCCCTGGTCGCGGCGGCTTTCCGGCGCCAGCGCGATGCCGAGTTCCATCGCGGTGCGCTCGTCCTTGATGTTGACCTTCTTGCCCATCCAGTGGATTTCGCCGGCCGTGGTCTTCTCGCGGCCGTAGAGCCCGAGCGCGAATTCGCTGCGCCCGGCGCCGATCAGGCCATAGAGGCCGACGATTTGCCCCGCCTTCACCGATAGCGACACGTTCTCGAAGCCCGGCCCGGACAAGCCGCGCACATCGACGATGGTCTCGCCGATCGCAATTTCTTCCTTGTGATAGATCTGCTCGATCGAGCGGTTGATCATCAGCGCGATCAGCTCGTTCTCGTTGGTCTCGCCGATATTGCGGGTTCCGACATGCGTGCCGTCGCGCAGAACCGAGACGCGGTCCGCCAGCTCGAAGACTTCTTCCATGCGGTGGCTGATGTAGACGATCGTGACACCTTCGCTCTGCAGGCGCCGGATGAGCTTGAAGAGCTGCGCGGATTCCTGGCGCGTCAGATAGGCGGTCGGCTCGTCGAAGATCAGGAACTGCGTGCCGCGCATGGCCGCGCGCGCGGTCGCCACCAGCTGCTGCTGGCCGATCGTGAGATCGCTCAACGGCACACCGGCCGGCAGGCCGAAGCCGAGATCGTTGAGAACGGCCTGCGCCATCTTCTCCATCTCGCGCTTGCGCATCAGCCCGAATTGGTTGACCTCGTCGCCGAGGAAAAGGTTGGCCGCCACGCTGAGATGCGGGCAGAGCACGACTTCCTGGTGCACCGCGTTGATGCCGCGCGCGATCGCCTCGTTGGGCGTCGCCAGCGCGACCGGGTGTCCGCACCAGTGGATTTCGCCGGCCGTTCTTGTGATGACGCCGGTCAGAAGCTTGATCAGCGTCGACTTGCCGGCGCCGTTTTCGCCGACGATCGCGTGGATCTCTCCGGCAAGGAAGGTGACAGTTGCCGGCTTCAGCGCCTGCACATATCCGTAATTCTTCTGCAATCCCTTGAGTTCGAGGATCGGGGCGCCCGCGGGTACGCGGTTCGCCTCCTTCAGCTTGGCGCTGTCATCGTGGCGATGACTGACCTCTTCCAGGCTCATTTGCGTCTCCTCCTCGCGAATTGCCATGTCGTCCTTCGCCGTCCGCTCCCCTTGAGGAGTTCGGCCGAAGGGAAGAAGGGCCGTGCGGGATCGCTCCCGCACGGCGCTCGTCAGGTCGTTACTTGATCTTCGGGTTCAAGAGAGCGTCGATCTTCGGGTCGCTCATGTTGGCCTTGGTGACGAGGTTGGCGCCGGTATCGACGTTCTCCTCGACCTTTTCGCCCTTGGATACGGCAAGCGCGGTCTTCACGCCGTCATAGCCCATGCGATAGGGGTCCTGCACCACGAGGCCGGCAATCGAGCCGTCCTTGAGGAAGCCGACCGTCTTGTCGTCGCTGTCAAACGCGATGACCTTGATCTTGTCGCCGAGCTTGTTTTCGGCGATTGCCTGGCCGACGCCCTGGCCGAGGATGAGGTTCGAAGCGAACACACCCACGAGGTTCGGGTTGGCGGTGATCAGGTCGGTCATCATGTTGAGGCCGGTCGTTGCCTGGCCGTCACCATACTTGTCGGCGATGAGCTTCAGGCCCGGATGCTTGGTCTTCAGCTGATCGAGGAAGCCTTCGCGGCGCTGCTCGAGCGAGCCGACGCCAGGCAGGTTGGTCAGGATGACGACTTCGCCTTCTTCCTTGCCGGTCATTTCCTTGATCGCCGCGGCCAGGCCGTCGGCTGCGATGCGGCCGCCCTGGACGTTATCGGTGGTGAGGAACGACTTGAAGGCCTTCGAATCCGCGCCGGAGTCGATACCGATGATCGGAACGGACTTGGCGGCTTCGTCGATCGGCTTGCCGAGCGCCTTGAATTCGGTCGGCGAGATGACGATCGCGGCCGGCTTGCCGGCAACGGCGTTCTCGAGAATGCTGATCTGGCCGTTCACGTCGGACTCGGCCTGTGCGCCAAGCTCCGGCACCTTGACGCCGAGATCCTGGCCTGCCTTGCGGGCGCCAGCCAGCACGATCTGCCAGTAGAAGGACGTGGTGTCCTTGACGATAATAGGAATGGTCACGTCTGCCGCAAAGGACGGCATCGGCACGGCTGTTGCCATGACGGCGGCGCCCGCAAGAGCGGTAAAGGCGCGACGCGAAAGAATGGACTTCATGCGCATGTTGGTTCTCCTCCAAGTGCGTTCTTCCTCCAGGAAATCTCTCGCGAACGCGAACGAGAGACTTTTATCGATAAAAAACATTTACGAGTTTGAAGCTAGCCGAGGCCTGCCTTGTTTGCAAGGCCGCGCCGGATAAGCCCTTTGGCTCTTTCCGGACCAGTCCTGCACTCGTTTATCGATCGGGCCGCCGGCACAAAGGCGCCGGCAACTCCCCATTCCCAGTCTCGTTACCTTTTCCTCCGAGGCCAGACGTCCCTCCAAGACATCCGGCCAAAAAGGCTTCGAGTTCGATTTATGAAATATCGGTTCCGCGTAAATGTCAACACGGAACGTTTATTCCGTTTCTATCCCTATCCCCAGAATACCTCTTCCGGCAACACGACGCCTTTCTTCAGGATGATGTTGCCGTAGAGCCGAAACTCGGTGGTCGCGACGATATAGGCGGCCTTGCGCGACCGTTCGTAGAAGGCAAAGCGCTCAAGCGTCGAAATGCCGAAATCGCCGGCACGCTTGGAAACGATGGTCTGAAACTCCTTGCAAACCTCGGGCACGGCGGTCGGATCGCCCACCACTTCCATCACCCAGGCCGATTCCGGCACGAACGTATCGAGCGGCATATGCGTCAGGATCGCTTCCGCCATGGTCGTAGCACTGACGCCATCGGCGCGGATCATTTCCGGGCCCATGGAAAAAGACGGGAAGTTGGCGTCGGCGATGACGATCTCGTCCCCATGGCCCATGCGCGCGATGGCGCACAGTAGATCGGGGCTGAGGACGGGATGAATTCCTTTAAGCATTCTGTTTTTCCTTAAACGCGAACAGCATCGTCGCCGAGTGGCGGCGCAACGAGGGTGAAGCTATCGAATTCCGGATAGATCGTCTCCGGCAAAATCGGTGAGAACAGGTCCATATTCCGCGTCACGCTGGAAGCCTTGCCGGTGCCGATCAGCACCGACGACACGAGCGGGTCGCGCAGCGCGAACTGCAGCGCCGGCGCGGCGAGCGATACACCGTTCCTGGCTGCGACCGCTTCCATGCCGCGCACCTTGGCGAGCACCTCTTCGGTCGCCGGCATATAGTCGAAGTTCGACCCCGCCACCGCACCGGTCGCGAGAATACCGGAGTTGAAGACACCGCCGACCACCAGCGAGGTCCCCTTCTTGCGGCAGAGCGGCAAGAGTTCGGCTTCGGCCGAGCGGTCGAGCAGCGTGTAACGCCCGGCCATCAGGATGCAGTCGATATCGGCATTGCGCATCACGTCGAGGCACACGGGTACCTCGTTGACGCCAAGCCCGAAGGCCTTGATCGCGCCCGATGTCTTCAGCTCTTCCAGCGCCTTGATACCGGTATCGAGGAACTGCTTGAGATAGACGGCATTCTTCGCCGCCCCATGCGTATAGCCGCCGATATCGTGGACATAGAGAATGTCTATCCGGTTCAGCCCCAGCCGCGCATAGCTGAATTCGACCGAGCGCATGATGCCGTCATAGGAATAGTCGTAATCCGCATCGAAGGAGAGCGGATCGACATAGGAGTAGTCGGGAACCGTCCCCGTCGGCACCGGGCGCAGCAGCCGCCCGACCTTGGTGGAGAGCACCCATTCGCTTTCCGGTTTGCCGCGCAGGAAATCGCCGACGTGGCGCTCGCCGAGCCCCAATCCATACCAGGGCGCGACGTCGAAATAGCGGATGCCGCTATCCCATGCCGCGTCGAGCGTATCCATTGCCTGTTCGCGCGGGCAGGCGCGGTAGAGGCCGCCAAGGGCTGCGGCGCCGAAGCTTACTTCAGTCACCTCAAGCTCGGTCCGGCCGATCCTCCTCGTCTTCATCATTCCTCCCTGAAGACTGTCGATATTATTGATTAAAGCGTTGCTCCGAGATGCCAAGGCACGAATTCGTTATCGCCGTAGCCGAACTCCTCGCTCTTGGTCTTCTTGCCCGATGCCGTATCGATGATCAGGTCGAAGATCTCGCGCCCCTTACCTGAGATCGTCGCATCGCCGCTGGCAATCGTGCCGCAATCGATGTCCATGTCCTCTTCCATCGAGGCATAGAGCGCCGAATTGCTGGAGAGCTTGATCGACGGTGCCGGGCGACAGCCGAAGCAGCTGCCGCGGCCGGTGGTAAACGCGATCATGTTGGCACCGCCCGCGACCTGGCCGGTGGCCGAGACGGGATCGTAGCCGGGTGTGTCCATGAAGACGAGGCCGGGCGCGGTCACCCGTTCGGCATAGCCGTAGACGGCCGTCAGCGGCGAACGCCCGCCCTTGGCGACAGCCCCGAGCGACTTCTCCAGAATGGTCGTCAGCCCGCCGCGCTTGTTGCCGGGGGAGGGGTTGTTGTCGAGCGAGGCGCCGTGCATCGCCACATATTTTTCCCACCAGACGATTTTCTCGTCGAGCTTGCGGGCGACCTCCTCGCTGACCGCGCGGCTGCGCAGCAAGTGCTCGGCGCCGTAGATCTCGGAGGTCTCCGACAGGATCGCCGTGCCGCCGGCAGCAGCCAGAAGATCGGCCGCCACACCCAGAGCCGGGTTGGCGGTAATCCCTGAGAAGCCGTCGGAACCGCCGCACTGCATGCCGATGATGATGTCGCTGATCGGCAGCGGCACGCGCCGCTCGCGCCCGACATCGTCGGCGATTTCCTTCAGCATGCCCATGGCGCGCTCGACGGCGCGGCGCGATCCGCCGGCATCCTGGATGTTGAAATGGCGCTTGGAATTGCCGGCGCCGCTCTGGCCGTAGAGCGTCAGCTGGTTGACCTCGCAGCCGAGCCCGATCATCAGCACGCCGCCGAAATTCACATGCCTGGTATAGCCGGCAAGTGTCCGGTGCAGAACAGCCATGCCGTCGCCGGTCGAGCTCATGCCGCAGCCCTGGTCGTGGACGATGGGCACGAAACCATCGATGCCCTCGTAATGCGGCAGGATGGTGCGGTTGGCCTGGTCGGCGATGGCGCGACAGACCGTGGTGGAACAGTTCACGCTGGCGATGATGCCGATATAGTTGCGTGTCGCCGAGCGTCCGTCGGCGCGCTTGTAGCCCATGAAGGTGCGCGCGCGGTCGGCCGCACTCGCTTCTTCCGGCGCCGAATTGGCGGTGGCCGCCAGGCGGTCGTTTTCGAAATGCAGGTTCTGGCTATGGATGTGCTGGCCAGCTTTGACGTCCGATGTCGTGCGCCCGATCGCCTGCCCGTACTTCACCACTGGCTGCCCAAGCGCGATATCAGTGAGCGCGATCTTGTGACCGGGGTCGATCTTCTCCAACGTTGTTATCCCCGCCACCATCTCGCCGGCGGCGATCGGGGCCGTAGCCACCGCGACATTGTCGCCTGATGACAGGATGATCCAAGGGTCTTTCTTCAACGATCTTCTCCCTAGGGAAACACTCGCTGCATCGGCGAATGCGCATTGCTTTTGTTTTTTATCTACAATAAACATTTTCAAGTCAACGGGATTATTGATCCTGTGGACGAGGGAGGCAAACAGCCGCGGACGATCCAAAATAAGATAAGGATCGCCGAGAGATAAGCTCCTGCCACGCGCCGGCGCCCGCCATTCGCGGGCTTTCGCCGTGTGCCGCAGGGCAACAAGGCAGGGTGTGCATGGCGCGGCAAAACACGGTCTTCAAGGAAGCGTATAATCGCTATGTCGCGGCTCTGCGTGCCGATGAGACCCTTCCGTCCGAGCCCGATATCGCCGCCAAGCTCGGCATCAGCCGCAGCACCGCCCGCGCCATCCTGACTCGGCTCGACGAGGAAGGCATCATCAGCTGGAACAAGCGCCAGAAGGTGGTGCTGCGCACGCCGACTGAGGCCGATCTCTTTCCCTCGGAAGAGACCGATTCCCTGCACAACATCATCGAACGCAGCTTTATGCAGCGCATCCTGTCGGATGATGCAGCCCCCGGCACGCAGATCAACGAGCTGGAGCTTGCCCGCGACATCGGCACCGGCACGACCAGCGTGCGCGAATTCCTGATCCGCTTCTCGCGCTTCGGGCTGATCGAGAAGCGGCCGAACAGCCACTGGATATTGAAGGGTTTTACCCGCGAATTCGCGCTGGAACTCGCTGAAGTGCGCGAGATGTTCGAGCTCCACTCCGCCGCCGAATTCGGCCGGCTGCCTCAGGATAACGAAGCCTGGCGCGCGCTGGCGGAGATCAAGGCAGAGCACCACGCCCTGCTCGAGGATCTTGACGGTCGTTATAAGGAATTCTCAGCCCTCGACGAGCGCTTCCATTTGCTGATCCATGGAGCCGCGAAAAACCGCTTCATCGCCGATTTCTACGACGCCATCGCCATCGTCTTCCACTATCACTACCAGTGGAACAAGGCCTTCGCCCGCCAGCGCAACGAACGCGCCATCCATGAGCATCTGGACTATATCGCAGCCCTTGAAGCAGGCGATCCAGCCGCGATCGACGCCGCCTGCCGGGTGCATCTGCGCTCCGCGCGCCAGACCTTGCTGCAATCCCTTCCGCAGCCCGCGGTCGACGGGGAAACGCTCGCGAAATAGTGCCGAAAGGCATCGGATGGGCGAAAAAAAGCCCGCTCAAGGCGGGCCAGGTCTCGCGAACTCAATACAATCGATAACGCAATACCAACGAGACAGCTCAACCTATCACCCCGCGCTGCGCCTTGCACTTCGCTCATTCGGATGAGGTTCGCAGGCTGGCATCAGGCAATGGGAGCATGCGCCGATCACCACGTCATGCGTCTCAGCTGATCGGCGCAAGCTCGATCGCAATCGGCTTAGCGCCGGGGAAAATCATTCCATCCGGAAGCACGCGCCTTCGCGAACACGATCTGTGCCTCACGGCCCAGAAAGAGCAGACCGAAGATGCCTATGATCGTCAGGATATCCCACATGTGCGCTCTCCCCAATTGCGTTGCGGGCCGTGCCTCAGACCCCTCATGACACGGCCCGCCCAATCCAAACGCGACCGCCATCACGTTTCAGGACGATCGCATTCATATGCGACATCAATGCGTCGCGGTATCGCGAATTCTGGGGATGTGGCCGTTTGGCGCATCACTTTAAGGTGCGTGCCCAAGCGCAAATCGCGAGCGCGGACTATGTTGAGACCTGCAATATTTTACGCCCGCCCATTCTTGCTGTCAGGTCAAGTTCTCGAGTTTTCTGATCGGAAATATCTGGGAACGTCTTGAAAACTACTTGGCGAGGCGACATCCGCGAATTTTTAAGCGGGAGCAACAAGAACAACTCCCAAGTTGTGCGATTTTCATAAGATTTAGCTAATGGCATCCACACTTTGTTAACTGCGAATTTCTTAGTTTGGCACCCATAGGCTGTAAGAATCAGCCGTATCGGTCTTCGTTTTAATTCAAGGTTTTATTTTAGAGGCCTTTCATGTCGTCGTTGCTTACCAACGTGTCAGCCGTCGCTGCGCTTCAGACGCTTCACTCCATCAACTCAGGGCTGCAGAGTGGCCAAAATCACGTGTCCTCGGGCCTACGTGTCGCCAAGGCGGCTGACAATGCCGCCTACTGGTCGATCGCAACGACCATGCGCTCCGATTCCAGTGCTGTCTCGGCTGTTTCCGATGCTCTCGGGCTTGGAAGCGCGAAAGTGGACACTGCGTACGACAGCATGGAATCGGTTATCGACGTTTTGTCAGAATTCAAGGCTAAGTTGGTCGCGGCAGAAGAAGATGGTGTCGACAAAGCTAAAATACAAACCGAACTCAACCAACTGAAGCAGCAGGTTGTAAGCATTGCGACTAGCGCCAGTTTCAGTGGGCAGAACTGGCTAAACACCGACATACCTGACATCCACGACGATTCGCTCAATCGCGCTTCAGTGGTGTCCTCGTTCATTCGAGACGATGCTGCCGGTGTTCAGGTGACGAGCGCGCCCGTTGATCTCTCTAAGATATCCTTATTCAACACGACCGGGCGCGGCCTGCTGCAAGCTGACGTTTCTGTCGATCCAACAAGCCCGAGTGGCCCGACATCCGGCACGCCCAACATATATTCTGTGCAGGAATACTATAATTTCTCCGGGCCAATCACGCTGAGCTCATCTGATAGCATCAGTTTTGATGTCGTAGTTCACCCTGGCGGTACCGGTCCGGATGCGACTCTGAATACCACGATCAGTCAGTCGGACGTAAACTCGGCGCTCGGAATTTCCACGGGTACTATATCTGACGGCTTCGACATGGATAAGGTTCTGAATCATGTTTGGTCAGGCAATGGACTTGGCCTCGGCACCGGAGCGTACGGGCAGGTGCAGCCAGATGGAAGCACACTCTGGCACTCATTCATCGTTAGCTCAAGGCAGGTCAGCGACCAGCCAGATTCGCATATTGAGATCACAAACATAGTTTCGACACTTCCCGGTGGCGCAGCAGGGGGATTGGGGAGCGCCTCTTACTACACTGCTCGAAGCAGTTCTGCGGGCACGGGATCCGGGGGATCCGGGGGCAGTAGTGCCGATTTGAGGGTGAATTTTTTGGACATAGACATAACAAACGGCGTTGGTAGTAATCTTCAGGCTGTCGAGGGGATGCTAAGCCGAACGACGGCCGCGGCCTCAACTCTCGGCTCACTCGCCATGAGGATCGGCATGCAGATGGATTTTGCGAGCAAGCTCAAGGACAGTATTGATAGCGGTGTTGGCCGTCTTGTGGATGCGGATATGGAGGAAGAGTCCTCCAAGCTTGCAGCAATGCAAACTCAGCAGCAACTCGCCATTCAGGCCTTGTCGATCGCCAACTCCGCACCGAGCGGCATTATGAGCTTGTTTAGGTAAGTCGCCTCTTCCGGTCGGCGCACCTGAGTTACACTGCAACCGCTACGGCGCAAGACATCCCCTCAGCAACGTCCACACAGCGCAATGCCAACGTCGTAGCAACGTGACTACCGCGTAATCTTGTCCTGATTCTTGTCGGAGAAAAAATGGTGCCGCTTGCAGGACTCGAACCTGCGACCCCATCATTACGAATGATGTGCTCTACCACCTGAGCTAAAGCGGCAATCCGGCGGGTGATTTGTGTTCGGCCCGCGATTTGCATGGCGCTGATACAAGCATTGTCGGAAGATTTCAAGCGCCCTGTCACGTCTTTGGCAAAAAAGAACGCGGCTGTGGAAATATGCCCCGCGCCGCTCAGGCCGGCGAGGGGAGCGCCAGTCGGTCGCGCGCCGCGTCGTATTCCTTTTTCATGCGGTCCACGAGCGCCTCGACGGGTTCGACGGCCTTGATGGCGCCGATGCCCTGGCCGCTGCCCCAGATGTCCTTCCAGGCCTTGGCGCCGCCCACGGCCTGTTCGAAATCCATCTTCGAGGCGTCGGCGACCGGCAGGTTGTCGGGGTCGAGGCCGACGGCTTTGACTGACGGTTTCAGGTAGTTGCCGGCGACGCCGGTGAAGTAGTTGGAATAGACGATATCGGTGGATGCGCCGTCGACGATCGCCTGCTTGTAGGCGTCGGATGCGCGCGCCTCGTCGGTCGCGATAAAGGGGCTGCCGATATAGGCCATGTCGGCGCCCATCGCCTGCGCCGCCAGGATCGCGCCGCCATTGGCGATCGCGCCGGCAAGCAGAAGCGGACCGTCGAACCATTCGCGGATTTCCTGCACCAGGGCAAACGGCGAGAGCGTTCCCGCATGGCCACCGGCACCCGCCGCCACCGCGATCAGCCCGTCGGCGCCCTTGCGGATCGCCGAATTGGCGTGCCGGTTGTTGATCACGTCATGCAGCACGATGCCACCATAGGAATGCACAGCGGCATTCACCTCGGGCACGGCGCCGAGCGAGGAGATAACGATCGGCACCTTGTACTTCACGCAGAGCATTAGGTCGTGCTCCAGCCGCTTGTTCGACGTGTGGACGATCTGGTTGACGGCAAAGGGTGCGGCCGGTCTGTCCGGATTGGCGGCGTCGTGCGCTGCGAGATCCTCGGTCATCATTGCAAGCCATTCGTCGAGCTGGCTCTCCGGCCGCGCATTGAGTGCCGGGAATGCGCCGATGACACCGGCCTTGCACTGCGCCAGCGTCAGCGCCGGGTGCGAAATGATGAACAGCGGAGAGGCCACCACGGGCAGTCTGAGGTTTCGCGTCAGGATCGAGGGCAGGGCCATGGGTCACCGTGAAGAATTGACGTTTACGAAAACGTCAATGTGATAGCAGAGAGTTTTCGCCAGGAAAAGACCGCCGTCGCGGTTCCGCCAACATCGCTTGCTCTATAAAAAGGCCTGCCTTTCGGTATTATCCCCTACTGAACGGGCGCCGTCGGCGGCCTCAGCCTTGCGGTTTACGGCCTCAGCCGCTACCGCAGTTGCATATTGTTAAGCATATGACGCCTGTCATCAGAACGAAGGACCGGACGTGAGCGGATTAGAAACGGCTATCAGAACGGCGCTAGACAATGCCGATCGCGACAATCCCGAAGTCCGAGCCAAGATCTATCAATCCGCGCGCCAGGCGCTGGAAGCTGGCCTGCGCAAGCAGGACGTCACCGATACCAACGCGATCGCCCATCATCGCCACCGTCTGGAAACGACGATCCACATGATCGAGGCGGAGGAGCGACAACGCCTTCATCCGCGCCAGGGACCGCCCGAAGTGCCGGTGCCGCCAGTGGTCGATATCCCGCCACCACCACCGCCTCGCGCTCCGGATGATTTCGACAGCCCGACGATCGGCGGCGAAACGCGGGCGCCGGCGCCTGACGTCATGGTTGCCGACAATCGCTACGAAGAGGACTCCGGTCTCGGCGGCCTGCATGCCGGCGATGCGGATCATCTGGCGGCGGCTCCCGAACCCTTCGTGGCCGAGAAGAAGCCAGCCAACATGGATTTCCGGCCCGAGCGTGCCGTCGCCCGCCGCAAGCCGCGCAAGTTTTTCTCGCGCCTGCTCGTCTGGTGCGTCCTGCTCGCCTTCATCGGCATGGGCGCCTGGTGGGCGCACACATCAGGCCTGCTGATGACGGCGGCCGAGCGCGATACCAGCGTCGCCAATCCGCCCGCCACCACCGCGCCGGAGGATTTCAACGGCGCGAATGACAATCACACCGCCGACAGCGACGCCAGCCAGGCGCCGGTCATCGATCCGCAGAATTCCTTCTCCGCCGCATGGCTCGAAATCTTCAAGCCGTCGGATGCCAACAAGATCGTCAAGGGCGCGCAGTCGCGCGTCGAGAGCATTGCCGAAAATGATGGTCCGGCCGTGCGCCTGACCTCGCAAAGCGCCGGCGCCGACGGCAATGTCGGCATCACCGTTCCGCCGGATATTTTGCAGCAACTCGCCGGCAAGTCCTCGACGATCGCGGTCACTTTGCAATCGACCTCCGATGAGCCGACGCAGATCACCGTCGAATGCGATTTCCAGTCGCTCGGCGATTGCGCCCGCCACCGCTTCACGGTCAACCGCGAGAAATCGGATGTCCTCCTGCAGGTTCGCTTCGATCGTTCGCTCGCGCCGACCTCGGCCGGCACGCTGTTGATCAACAGCGACGTGGACGGCAAGGCGAGGGGCATCAACCTCTACGCCGTGCGCATCCTGCCCGGCCAATAAGCCGGTCGGGCAACCGCTCAGTTAGTACGCTCGGGAGCCGTCACTTCAGGAACTTCGGCCCCTGGCCGATGATCTTGTCGTCGAGCTTGCCGATCGCGTCCTTGTCCTTGCCGTCGTAATCGATGGTCTTCAGTATGTGGCGGATGAGGTTCAATCGGGCGCGGCGCTTGTCGTTGGCGTGAACCACGGTCCAGGGCGCGAATTCCGTGTGCGTTTCCTTCAGCATCCGGTCGCGCTTTTCGCTGTAGTCGTCCCACTTGGTCAGCGCCGCGATATCCATCGACGACAGCTTCCATACCTTCCGGGGATCATGGCGGCGGTCATGAAACCGCTTCAGCTGCATCTCGCGGCCGATATCCAGGTAGAATTTGAAGAAGAAGATGCCCTCGTGGCTGATCACCTTCTCGATCTGCGGCGCCTGCGCGAGAAAATCCTCATATTGTTTGGGCGTGCAGAAGCCCATGATTGGCTCGACGCCGGCGCGGTTGTACCAGGAGCGGTCGAAGAGCACGAATTCGCCCGCCGTCGGAAACTGCGCGATGTAGCGCTGGAAGTACCATTGTCCGGCCTCGCGGTCGGTGGGCTTGGTCAGCGCCACCACGCGAGCAAGGCGAGGGTTCATGTGGGCGGAAGAGGCGGAGATCGCGCCGCCCTTGCCGGCGGCATCGCGGCCTTCGAACAGCGCCATCACCCGCTTGCCGGTTGCCTGCAGCCAGAACTGCACCTTCACCAGCTCGATCTGAAGCGCCTTGAGCTCTTCGAGATACTCTTCTTCCTTGAGCTTCTTGTTATAGGGGAAGTCACCCGATTTCAGCGCCTCCTCGTCCACCCAGTCGGGCAGCACCGGATCGTCCACGTCGAAGACGCGCTTCTTGCCCTTGATATCCAGTTCGACTGCTCTGCTTTCGACATCTTCCGACATGGCGATCCTCCTCGGTATGTGCGTAGCCGCCAAGGCGAACATATTTCCTTTTGAAAATCAAACCTCTCGGCATCAGTAAAAATTATGTGCGCAGTCGGGGTGCATTGTCGGTTTGCTGGCGGCATCGGTAAACTTCTGTCATGAAAGAGCGTTATCAGGCGAAGTTTGATAGCCAACGAAGAACGAATCGACGTCGCGAGGGGCACTTGGAACAGCAAACGCCATGGACGGCCAAACTGGCGGCAAAGCTCCGTCGGGAGAGCTTCGTGCTTCTCGTCGCGCTGGCGATTGCGTTCATCGCGGTGACCGCCGGCATGAACGGCTGGGGCGTGCTGGGCCTGCTGGCGATCATGCTGCTTGCCATCATGTGCTCGTCCGAGCCGCGCCCCCGGGTCGCCTCGGCCCCGCCGGCGTCCGAGGTCGAGGAGCCGGCCGCGCGCAGTCTCCTGCCCGAGGTGTCGGCGACGCTTTCGGCGCTCGACATTCCCGTCATGGTGCTGGCCGGCGATGCCTCCGTGCTGTTCCAGAACCGCGCCGCTGAAAAGGCCTTCGGAGAGATGGTCATCGGGGCGCATATCTCGGCGCGCCTTCGCTCGCCGGGCATTCTCGACATGGTTCGCGAAACCATCGTCACCAACGCGCCGAACCAGATCGAGCACTCCGAACGCCTGCCGTCGGAGCGCGTCTATATTGTCCGCAGCTCGCCGGTCGAACTCGGCGCCGTCGGCGGTCCCAATCATGCAAGCGAGCGCCTCTTCGTGCTGTCCTTCCGCGACATATCGGAAGTTCGCCGCATCGATCGCATGCGCTCGGATTTCGTGGCCAACGCCAGCCACGAGCTGCGCACGCCGCTCGCCTCGCTGCGCGGCTTCATCGAAACCATCCAGGGGCCGGCGAAAAGCGATTTCAAGGCGCAGGAACGCTTCCTCGGCATCATGTTCGACCAGACCACGCGCATGAGCCGCTTGGTCGACGACCTCTTGTCCCTTTCGCGCCTCGAATTGAAGTCGCATATCGCGCCGGATGAGAAGGTGGATCTCGTGCCGCTGCTTGGTCATGTCCGCGATGCGCTTCTGCCGCTCGCCAATGATGTCGGCGTCGATATCCAGCTGCATCTGCCGGAAGGCCGAGCCGAGGTGGCGGGTGATCGCGATGAGCTGGTGCAGGTGTTTGAAAACCTGATCGAAAACGCCTGCAAGTATGGCCAGGAAGGCAAGCTCGTTGAGGTCTACCTGAAGAATGGCCCCAGCGGACCCGTCGAGGTCACTGTCGTCGACAAGGGGCCGGGTATCCCGGCCGAACACGTACCACGCCTGACAGAGCGCTTCTATCGCGTCAGCATCGAGGATAGCCGCTCCAAGAAGGGCACCGGCCTTGGCCTTGCCATCGTCAAGCACATCCTGACGCGCCACCGCGCCCGCCTGATCGTCAAGTCCGAGGTCGGCAAGGGAACCAGCTTTACCGTCCGGTTTTGACATAAAAGACCGTCCGGTCTTTATGGAGTCTGATTTTATCTATGCATTTCAATTGCATAGACTGTCATAAATGTTTCACTGAACTGACATAAAAGCTCTTGTCATCAGAGGCTAAAGAATGCGTGCCGCTGACAGAGACGGCACCGTCAAAGGGCCGTTCAGGCCCCACCCAGACAGTTATAAGCCCGGGAGACTATTATGAACGCTTTTAAACTCACGGTCGCTGCACTTGCTGCTTCCGCCGCTTTCGCAGGCGCGGCTGTTGCTCGCGACCAGGTCCAGGTCAGTGGTTCGTCCACCGTTCTGCCTTACGCCAAGATCGTTGCCGAAACCTTCGGCGAAACCTTCAAGGACTTCAAGACGCCGGTCGTTGAATCCGGTGGTACGGGCGCTGGCCTCAAGGAATTCTGCAAGGGCGTAGGCCCTGACACGATCGACGTTGCCAACGCTTCGCGTCCGATCAACGCCAAGGAACTGGAAGCCTGCAAGACCGCCGGCGTTACCGACATCCAGGAAGTCAAGATCGGCTACGACGGCATCGTCTTCGCAACCGACTCGTCCAACCCTGACGTCGCTTACGAGCCGGCCGACCTCTACAAGGCTCTCGCCGCTCAGGTTGTTGTCGACGGCAAGCTCGTCGCAAACCCCTACAAGAAGTGGTCTGAAGTCAACTCGAAGCTCCCGGCTGTTGATATCGCTGCCTACATCCCCGGCGAAAAGCACGGCACCCGCGAAGTGTTCGAACTGAACGTTCTCGCTGCTGGCTGCAAGGATAGCGGCGCTCTCGAAGTGATCTCCAAGGAAATCGCTGACAAGGCTGCCCAGAGCAAGGCTTGCGTTGCAGTTCGTAAGGACGGCGCTGCAGTCGACATCGACGGCGACTATCCGGAAACGCTGGCACGCATCGCTGCCAACAAGACCGGTGTTGGCGTATTCGGCCTCTCCTTCTACGAAAATAACGCTGACAAGCTGAAGGTCGCTACCGTCAAGGGTATCGTTCCGAGCCCGGAAACGATCGCTGACGGCACCTACCCGGTTTCCCGTCCGCTGTTCTTCTACGTGAAGAAGGCTCACCTGGGCGTTATCCCGGGCCTGAAGGAATACGTAAACTTCTTCGTATCCGACCAGATGGTTGGCCCTGACAGCCCGCTCGTCGAGTACGGCCTGGTTGCTGCTCCGGACGCTGAGCGCGAAGCGACCCGCAAGGCAGTCGAAGACGGCAAGACCATGTAATAATCTTTGCCGGCGCGATCCAAAGGGTCGCGCCGGCATCGCCTTTGTCCGCTCTACGGGAGCGGTGAAGCTGAACTACTCCATGATTGGAAGCCGAGATGGCCGAAGCGCCGTTTCGCTCTTGGGGGCCGAGGGCCTGGGGGACCTTAACGAATGAGTACATCCGTCTTACTCTTGTGCCTCGTTGTGCTTGGCGCGGTTGCCTTTGTGGCAGCACGCAGCCGCGCGACGGCGCTTGCCGGAGGTAAATCCTCGGCACTGCACTCCCGGCCTGGCTACTACGGTGCCTATGCCGCAATCTGGGCTATCCTGCCTGCGCTCATCGTTCTGTGCGCCTGGCTTGCCATCAGCCCCTCCATTATCGAGTCCTCCGTTCGCGGCGGTTTTCCTGAAGACGTAAAGGCTCAGCCGGCCGCTCAGCAGAACCTGAACTACGGCATGGTCAGCGCCATCGCCCGCGGTCTGCCGCTGCTCGCGAGCGAAGACGTTGCCGCAGGCGTCGGCGATCCCGCCGGTCTCCAGGCCAAGCTCGCTGCCAAGGGCGTTCCGCTCGCCGGCGTGCCGCAGCCTTACATGATCGAAGGCGCGCAGAAGCTGAACACCGAGAGCGGCATCAGCCGCTTGATCATGACGCTGGTCGTTCTGGCACTCGGCGTCGCCGGTGGCTTTTATGCCCTGCGCGAAGTCGCTCCCCGTTTCCGGGCCCGCAACCGCGTCGAGCGCGTTATGCTCTGGGGTCTGCTGCTTGCATCCTCCATCGCCATCCTGACCACTGTCGGCATCGTCATGTCGATGCTGACGGAAGCGGCCCACTTCTTCGCTGAAGTTCCGGCCGCCGACTTCTTCTTCGGCACGGTCTGGGATCCGCGCTTTGCCGGCGCCGGCAGCTCGTCCTTCGGCCAGTTCGGTCTCATCCCGCTGCTGCTCGGCACGCTCTACATCGGCTTCGTCGCCATGCTGGTCGCCGTTCCGGTCGGTCTCTTCGCGGCCATCTACATGGCGGAATACGCGGCTCCGAAGGTTCGCGGTATCGCCAAGCCGCTGCTCGAAGTCCTGGCCGGTATCCCGACCATCGTCTACGGCTTCTTCGCCCTCGTCACCGTCGGCCCCTTCCTGCGCGACCTCTCGTCCCAGGTGAACGGCCTTCTGACCGGCGACTACAGCAACTTCATCCAGGCACAGAGCGTTCTGACCGCCGGTATCGTCATGGGCATCATGCTGATCCCATACGTCTCCTCGCTCTCCGACGACATCATCACCGCCGTGCCGCGCGCTCTGCGTGACGGTTCGCTCGGTCTCGGTGCCACGCGTTCGGAAACGATCAAGAAGGTCGTTCTCCCCGCCGCCCTGCCGGGTATCGTCGGCGCTCTTCTGATGACCGCTTCGCGTGCCATCGGCGAGACC
This sequence comes from Rhizobium sp. UBA1881, assembly GCF_002338015.1. Classification (NCBI taxonomy): domain Bacteria; kingdom Pseudomonadati; phylum Pseudomonadota; class Alphaproteobacteria; order Hyphomicrobiales; family Rhizobiaceae; genus Rhizobium; species Rhizobium sp. UBA1881. The sequence goes on along the minus strand of NZ_DDHH01000152.1, from coordinate 24,664 downwards.
ATGATCGTCGTGCTTGCAGCCGGTGTTGCAGCCCGCATCCAGATCAACCCTTTCGAGCCGATGACGACGGTGACGGTCAAGATCGTCAACCAGCTGACGGGTGACCTTGAGTTCACCTCGCCGCAGACGCTGGTTGCCTTCGCGCTTGGCATCACGCTGTTCTTCATCACGCTTTGCCTTAACATCTACGCGCTCTTCATTGTGCGCAAATACCGGGAGCAGTACGAATGACGGACGTTGTTTCCTCCGGACAGGGCGTCGTCGTCTCCAAGGCGCCGGCCCGCCGCGACATCGGCATCAAGCGTCGCTACGCCGCCGAACGCCGCTTCCAGGCCTATGGCATCGCTGCCATCTCCTTCGGTCTGATCTTCCTGGCCATCCTGCTCACGACGGTTATCCGTCAGGGCTACACGGCCTTCGCGCAGACCTCGATCACCCTGCCGATCGAGTTCTCCGAAAAGGTGCTCGACCCCAACAACAAGCGTGCCACCGACCCCTCGGTGCTGATCGCCGCCAACTATCCGGTGCTGATCCGCGACGCCATGGTCAAGACGCTCGGCATCAACGCCCAGAGCCGTCCGGAAACGCGTGATGCCACCGCGATGATCTCCAAGGGTGCGCCGATCGTGCTCCGCGACATGGTCGTCGCCGATCCGTCGCTCATCGGCAAGACGGTCAACGTCACGCTTCTCGCCGACGCCAATGTCGACTCGGCCAACAAGGGCCAGATCGACCTGACGGTTGACGAGAAGAACCGCAAGGTCAACGACCGCCAGGTCGGCTGGATGCAGCAGATGGCCGCCAGCGGCACGCTCCACAAGGAGTTCAACACCGGCCTCTTCGTCAACGGCAACTCCAGCCGTCCGGAAGCCGCAGGTCTGGGCGTCGCCCTCATCGGCTCGCTCTACCTGATGTTGATCGTTCTTGCCCTGTCGCTGCCGATCGGTGTTGCCGCTTCGATCTATCTCGAAGAGTTCGCGCCGAAGAACAAGCTGACCGACCTGATCGAGGTCAACATCAACAACCTCGCGGCCGTTCCTTCGATCGTCTACGGTCTGCTCGGTCTCGCCGTCTTCATCAACTTCGCAGGCCTGCCGCGCTCCGCGTCGCTGGTCGGCGGTCTGGTGCTGACGCTGATGACGCTGCCGACCATCATCATCGCCACCCGCGCGGCACTGCGCGCTGTGCCCCCTTCGATCCGCGCGGCCGCTCTCGGCCTCGGGGCTTCGAAGATGCAGATGGTGTTCCACCACGTTCTGCCGCTGGCAATGCCTGGCATCCTGACCGGCACCATCATCGGTCTGGCGCACGCGCTCGGTGAAACCGCGCCGCTGCTCCTGATCGGCATGGTCGCCTTCGTTGCCAATGCGCCTGCCACCCCGATGGATCCCTCCACGGCTCTGCCAGTGCAGGTTTACATGTGGGCAAACGAAGCCGAACGCGCCTTTGTCGAGCGCACGTCTGGCGCCATCATCGTCCTGCTCCTGTTCCTGATCGTCATGAACCTCGGAGCCATCCTCTTGCGTCGTCGCTTTGAGCGCCGCTGGTAAACGGAGTAAACATCATGAACATGTTGACGGAAGCAGCAGTTGAGAAGGCGCTAGACCAGAAGATGAATACCATTCCGTATAAAATGATCGGCCAGGACGTCTCGGTTTATTACGGCGAAAAGCGCGCGCTTTTCGACGTGAAGCTGAACATCCGCGAAAACACCGTGACGGCTCTCATCGGTCCGTCGGGCTGCGGCAAGTCCACCTTCCTGCGCAGCCTGAACCGCATGAACGACACGATCGACAACTGCCGCGTCACCGGCAAGATCACGCTCGATGGCGATGATATCTACGATCCGGATATCGACGTCGTCGAACTGCGCGCCCGCGTCGGCATGGTGTTCCAGAAGCCGAACCCGTTCCCGAAGTCGATCTACGAAAACGTCGCCTACGGCCCGCGCATCCACGGTCTCGCCAAGGCGAAGGCCGACATGGACGTCATCGTCGAGCAGAGCCTGCAGCGCGCCGGCCTGTGGAACGAAGTCAAGGACCGCGTGCATGAAGGCGGCACCGGCCTTTCGGGCGGCCAGCAGCAGCGTCTGTGCATCGCGCGTGCGATTGCCGTCAGCCCCGAAGTCATCCTGATGGACGAGCCCTGCTCGGCGCTCGACCCGATCGCGACCGCCAAGGTCGAGGAGCTCATCCACGAGCTGCGCGAAGCCTACACGATCGTCATCGTCACGCACTCGATGCAGCAGGCAGCCCGCGTTTCGCAGCGCACCGCCATGTTCCACCTCGGCAACCTCGTCGAGGAGAACGATACCGACAAGATGTTCACCAACCCGGATGATCCGCGCACCCAGGATTACATCATGGGCCGCTTCGGCTGATCTCCGAAACCGGTAAACCTCAGGACATTCAAGGATAAGCCCCATGGCATCGACACATATCTATTCCGCCTACGACGATGATCTCAAGTTCCTGACGCGCCGCATATCCGAAATGGGCGGCCTCGCGGAACAGATGGTCGGCGACGCTGTTCGCGCGCTCGTCAACGGCGACACTTCGCTCGCCCAGAAGGTCATCTCCGACGACGTGATCCTCGATCACGCCGAGCGCGAGATCGGCGAAAAGGCGATCATCACCATCGCCCGCCGCCAGCCGATGGCCGCCGACCTTCGCGAAATCATGGGTTCGATCCGCATCGCGGCCGATCTCGAGCGCGTCGGCGATCTCGGCAAGAACACCGCCAAGCGCGTCATCGCTGTTCAGAGCACCGGCGTTCCGCGCAAGCTCGCCCGTGGCCTCGAGCATCTCTCCGAACTGGCACTCGTCCAGCTCAAGGAGGTTCTCGACGTCTACACCAGCCGCGTTGCAGATCGTGCCAAGTCGATCCGAGAGCGCGACGAGGAAATCGACGCGATGTACACCTCGCTGTTCCGCGAGATGCTGACCTACATGATGGAAGATCCGCGCAACATCACCAGCTGCACGCATCTCCTGTTCTGCGCCAAGAACATCGAGCGCATCGGCGACCACGCCACCAACATCGCAGAGACCATCTACTACATGGCTACCGGCGCCCAGCCGGAAGGCGAGCGTCCGAAGGACGACACCGCCAACACCGTCGGCGCGGTCACGGAATAAGCGTTCCGGACCCACGCCCCCAGGAGACCGAGACGAATGATCCCAAGAGTAGCAGTCGTTGAAGACGAAGAAGCACTGAGCGTGCTTCTTCGCTATAACCTTGAGGCCGAAGGCTTCGAAGTCGATACCATCCTTCGCGGTGACGAGGCCGAGATCCGGCTGCAGGAACGCACGCCTGACCTTTTGATCCTCGATTGGATGCTGCCCGGCGTATCCGGCATCGAGCTCTGCCGTCGCCTGCGCATGCGCCCGGAGACGGAGCGCCTGCCGATCATCATGCTGACCGCCCGTGGCGAGGAAAGCGAACGTGTTCGCGGCCTGTCGACCGGCGCCGACGACTATGTCGTCAAGCCGTTCTCGACACCTGAGCTCGTTGCCCGCGTCAAGGCGATGCTGCGCCGCGCCAAGCCGGAAGTGCTGTCCTCGCTGCTGAAGTGCGGCGATATCGAACTCGATCGCGAAACCCACCGCGTTCACCGCAAGAGCCGCGAAGTCCGCCTCGGACCGACCGAATTCCGCCTACTGGAATTCTTGATGTCGTCGCCGGGCCGCGTCTTCTCCCGCTCGCAGCTGCTCGATGGCGTCTGGGGCCATGACATCTATGTCGACGAGCGCACCGTCGACGTTCACGTCGGCCGCCTGCGCAAGGCGCTCAACTTCTCGAACATGCAGGATGTCATCCGCACCGTTCGCGGCGCTGGTTATTCGATGGAAGCGTAAGACGCTTCCATTTCATCCGGTCCAACGAAAAACGGGCCCCGCGAGGGCCCGTTTTCTTGTGTTCCTTATCCGGCTTTCCGGGTCATGCGACCCGGTTGGCGGCCTTGCGGCGCTCGTTGACCGGCTGGTAGGCCATGCGCTGGTGATAGGTGCAGTACGGCGAGTTGTCAGGGGACTCGCAGCCGCAGAAGTGGAAGTCATCCGTCAGCGGATCGCCGACCGGCCACTTGCACGTACGCTCGGTCAGTTCCGTGAGGCCTAGGCGGCGCGAGATCGGAACGACAACGTTGGAAGCCGGACGGTAACGGACTTCCTCGATCGCATCGATGTCCATCTCTTCCTTGAGAGCCACTGCGCCCTGCGGGCGGGCAACGGCGCGGCTTGGCGAGATGCGTGCGGAATTGAAGCTGTTGGCGGGGCGCGGGGTCGAAACCGCCGGGCGCTTCGGTGCCCGCGTCGCCGTGGTCGTGCCGCCGGCCTTGGCGCGGCCAGGCAGGTTCAGGCGGTGGACCTTGCCGATGACGGCGTTGCGGCTTACACCGCCAAGTTGTGCCGCAATCTGGCTGGCGCTCAGGCCTTCGGCCCAAAGCTTCTTCAGTCTCTCAACGCGCTCGTCTGTCCAGTTCATGCCCTGTCTCCGCCTTATTGCGTTGGTGTAGGCAGAATCCTTCACCCATGGCGCGGACGTGTCCGGACCAAGAAACGCTTGCTCGATTTTGGTGACTAGTTCCGCCGCATGCAGTCTAGTAATTGAGTTTTAACCTAGAGTGAGGGCGACTCCGTGACAAGAGTCGGTTGAATCGCGGCGAATCGATTTCTCGGTTTTCCCCAACTTGCTGGGTGGTAGAGTCATTTCTGCAACATTAGCTGTTGATAGCTCGCCGGCGCCCCGATGCTTGCTTGACGCATGCGACAAAAGCTCAGTTTTGTTGACATCGCACTGCGAAAAGACAATAGTGCCCCTCGCCGCCGAAAGGCGGCATTTTTCATTTCCGGGCACCCGCTTTTTAGCCGGAGTCCGGGCCATTGTTGAGCGAATGACAGGAGATCGCGCCATGGCTGAAGCCGCGCCGCTTTATGATACCTACTCTCGTGCCCCGCTGCGGTTCGAGCGAGGAGAGGGCGTGTGGCTGATCACCGAAACTGGTGAGCGATATCTCGATTTCGGCGCGGGCGTTGCCGTGACCTCCGTCGGCCATAGCCACCCGCACGTCGTCGGCGCGCTGAAGGATCAGGCCGAGAAGGTCTGGCACCTTTCCAACATTTACGAGATCCCCGGCCAGGAGCGCTTCGCCAAGCGGCTGACGGATGCAACCTTCGCGGATAAGGTGTTCTTCACCAATTCCGGCGCCGAGGCTCTGGAGTGCGCGATCAAGACCGCGCGCCGCTACCAGTATTCGAAGGGCCATCCCGAGCGCTTCCACATCATCACCTTCGAAGGCGCCTTCCACGGCCGCACGCTGGCAACGATCGCCGCCGGCGGCCAGGAAAAGTATCTCGAAGGCTTCGGCCCCAAGACGCCCGGTTTCGACCAGGTGCCCTTCGGCGATATCGAAGCCGTCCGTGCCGCCATCACCGATGCCACGGCCGGTATCCTGATCGAGCCGGTACAGGGCGAGGGCGGTATCCGCCCGGCAACCACGGAATTCATGAAGGCGCTGCGCCAGCTCTGCGACGAACACGGCCTGCTTCTGATCCTCGACGAGGTTCAGTCCGGCGTTGGCCGCACCGGCAAGCTCTTCGCGCATGAATGGTCCGGCGTCACGCCCGACATCATGGCGGTCGCCAAGGGCATCGGCGGTGGTTTCCCGCTCGGCGCCTGCCTTGCAACAGCTGAAGCAGCCTCCGGCATGAAGGCCGGCACCCATGGCTCGACCTATGGCGGCAACCCGCTCGCCATGGCCGTCGGCAATGCCGTGCTCGATGTCCTCCTCGAGGAAGGCTTCCTGCGCCACGTCAATGACGTCGCGCTCGTCTTCCGTCAGGGCCTCGCATCGCTGAAGGATCGTTTCCCCGATGTGATCGAGGACATCCGCGGCGAAGGCCTTATGCTCGGCGTCAAGGCGGCCGTTCCGTCGACTGAGCTCCTGCAGGCCATCCGCGCTGCCAACCTGCTGGCCATTCCGGCCGGCGACAACGTCATCCGTTTGCTTCCTCCGCTCGTCGTCACCGCTGACGAAGCCCGCGAAGGCCTCGCGCGTCTCGAACGCGCCGCCGAGAGCGTGCGCGCCAAGGCAAAGAAGACGGCTTGAATGGATGGATGCCCGGCCGGATGGCGGGCGTAACAGGTTAAGGACAGATGGCTTCCCCAAAACACTTTCTCGATCTCTCCGCGGTAACCTCCTCCGACCTCAGGGTCATCATGGATGACGCCAAGACCCGCAAGCAGGCCTTCAAGGCCGGCCAGGGCGACAAGCCGCTGGCAGGCAAGATGCTGGCGATGATCTTCGAAAAGCCCTCGACCCGCACGCGCGTCTCCTTCGACGTCGGCATGCGCCAGCTCGGCGGCGAAACGCTGTTCCTCTCGGGCACCGAAATGCAGCTCGGCCGCGCAGAGACGATTGGCGACACTGCCAAGGTCCTGTCGCGCTATGTCGACGCGATCATGATCCGCACCACCGACCATGCGCGCATGCTGGAGCTCGCCGAACACGCGACCGTCCCCGTCATCAACGCGCTGACGGATGATACCCATCCCTGCCAGATCATGGCCGATATCATGACCTTCGAAGAGCATCGCGGCCCCATCAAGGGCAAGACGATCGCCTGGATGGGCGATGGTAACAACGTGCTGCATTCGCTGGTCGAAGGCGCTGCCCGTTTCGGCTATCGCATGAACATGGCGGTACCCCTTGGTTCCGAGCCGAAGGATCACTATCTGAACTGGGCCCGCAATGAGGGTGCCGAGATCATGCTGAGCCATGATGCAGACCGTGCGGTCGCCGGCGCCGATTGCGTGGTGACCGATACCTGGGTCTCCATGAATCAGGAACATCGGGCCCGGGGTCACAACGTCTTCCAGCCTTATCAGGTCAATTCGGCTTTGATGGCACAGGCCGACAAGGATGCATTGTTCATGCATTGCCTGCCGGCCCATCGTGGTGAGGAAGTTACCGACGAAGTGATCGACGGCCCGCAATCCGTGGTCTTCGATGAAGCGGAAAACCGTCTTCATGCGCAGAAGTCGATTCTTGCTTGGTGCCTGGGCGCGATCTGAACCATACTGGAGGCCACATCGGGCCGGACAGGCCCGTGGCCGCGCTGGCGGATGGACGGGCTCGTCCGCTGCCCTCAGACTAGGAGAAGACCATGGCAGAAGCTGCAGCCACTCTCGGCGAATTCGATTTCGCCGGTGATGATCATGTCGTTCCGTTTCAGGTGGAAGGCCTGGATGTGCGCGGTCGCGCCGTCCAGCTCGGCCCGATGCTGGATGCGATCCTCGATCGCCACAACTATCCCGCGCCCGTCGCCCGCCTGCTGGCCGAAGTCATCGCGCTGACGGTGCTGCTTGGCACGTCGCTGAAGTTCGAAGGCAAGTTCACCGTGCAGACGAAGAGCGACGGCCCGGTCGATCTGCTTGTCGCCGACTTCTCGACGCCCGAGAACGTGCGCGCCTACGCCCGCTTTGACCAGACGCTTCTGGACGAGGCGGTTGCCGCCGGTCGCGCCGAACCCGAGCAGTTGCTCGGCAAGGGCATGTTGGCGTTCACCATCGACCAGGGCAAGTTCAGCCAGCCTTACCAGGGCATCGTCGCGCTCGACGGTGCTACGCTGGAAGACATTGCCGGCACCTACTTCCGCCAGTCGGAACAGATCCCGACGCGCGTGCGCCTCGCCGCCGCCGAACTGTTCGACCGCGACGAAGCCGGCAAGCCGCGTCATCGCTGGCGGGCAGGGGGCCTCGTTGCCCAGTTTCTGCCGGAAGCGCCCGAGCGCATGCGCCAGGCCGACCTGCATGGTGGCGATGGCGACGAAGGTACCGTCCAGCATGCGGAAGACGATGCATGGGCCGAAGCGCGTTCGCTGGTGGAGACCATCGACGCCGACGAGCTGACCGATCCGCAGGTCGGTGTCGAACGCCTGCTGTTCCGGCTGTTCCATGAGCGCGGCGTGCGCGTCTACGAGCCGCGCGAAGTGTTCGACCGCTGCTCCTGCTCGCGCGAGAAGATCAAGGGCGTGCTCAAGGGCTTCTCCGCCGAGGAGATCGAAGCGAGTCAGGAAGAGGGCAAGATCGCGGTCACCTGCGAATTCTGCTCGACGACCTATCGTTTCGAGGCCGAAGAGCTTGCGCAGGCGGCTGAGTAACCCGAAGCATGTCGTGCAAAAGTGTGCAGCGGTTTTGCGGCACCGACATGCGACAAAAAAAGGTTAGTTCAGCACTCTGAGCAGGCCGGGTGAATCAAGAGAGAAGGCGGGGATTTCCACCTGGAAGACCTCGCCTTTATCGGTTTCCATCTGGTAATGGCCGAACATCAGGCCCGATGGCGTATCGAGCGGGCAGCCCGATGAATATTCGTAGGTATCACCGGGGCTAAGCGTCGGCTGTTCGCCGACAACGCCCGCGCCGCTCACTTCGTCGACGACGCCGTTCTGGTCGGTAATGTTCCAATAGCGGTTGACGAGGCGTACCGTAAGGTCCGAATTGTTGCTGATGACGATGCGGTAGCCCCACACATAGCGGTCGTCGTCCGGGTCGGATTGCTCCTCCAGGTAAAAGGGCTCGACCACCACTTCAATATCTCGTGTCAGGGCGCGGTACATGCCTACACCATAATAAGAATACCTTACTGGTATCTTATAAGAGGTGCGGCAGGTCAATAAACCAGGCCGGAATCCGCAATCAATTGGCTGTAAGCGCGAAAAATTCGCGCGTTAAGACTAATGCAGCTCCCGCTCAGCGCGAGTAAATTGCAGAAATGCCCGTTTAAATGCCGGCCGGATCACATCGACCCGGCCGGCTATTCTTGATCAGGCCTTGATCTTGGAGAGCGCCTGCGCGAAATCCTCGATCAGGTCGTCGGTATCCTCGATACCAGCCGACAGGCGCACGGTGCCGGGCGAAATGCCGAGTTCGGCGCGGGCCTCGTCCGTCAGGTTCTTGTGCGTGGTCGTCGCCGGATGCGTGATCAGGCTCTTCGCATCGCCGAGATTGTTGGAGATCTTAACGATCTCGAGCGCGTTCTGCAGCGCGAACGCCGCTTCCTTGCCGCCCTTGAGTTCGATCGCCACCAGCGTCGAGCCACCCTTCATCTGCTTGGCGACGATATCGGCCTGCGGATGGTCCTTGCGGCCGGGATAGATCACCTTGGCGACCTGCTTCTGCTCGGCCAGGAAGTCGGCGATCTTGCCGGCGTTCTCGGTCTGCTGCTTGACGCGCAGCGGCAGCGTCTCGAGACCCTTCAGCAGCGTCCACGCCGTGAACGGCGACATGGCCGGGCCGGTGTGGCGATAATAGTCTTGCAGATGCTCGTTGACCCACTCCGTATCCGAGAGGATCACGCCGCCGAGGCTGCGGCCCTGGCCGTCGATATGCTTGGTTGCGGAATAGACGACGATATGGGCGCCGAGTTCCAGCGGCTTCTGGAAGATCGGCGTCGCGAAGACGTTGTCGACCACGACCTTGGCGCCGATCTGGTTGGCGAGCTTGGCAACGCCGGCGATATCGACCACTTCGAGCGTCGGGTTGGTCGGGCTTTCCAGGAAGAACACCTTGGTGTTCGGGCGGATCGCCTTTTCCCAGTTCTCAAGATAGCGGCCGTCGACCAGCGTGCACTCGATGCCGTACTTCGGCGCCAGCGTCTCGACAACCCAGCGGCAGGAGCCGAAGAGCGCGCGGGCGGCCACGATATGATCGCCGGCCTTCACCTGGCAGAGGATGGCGGCTGCGACGGCTGCCATGCCCGATGCGGTGGCGCGGGCTTCTTCCGCACCTTCCATCGCGCACATGCGCTTTTCGAACATGTCGTTGGTCGGGCTGCCGTAGCGGGCGTAAATATAGCCCTCGGTCTCTCCCTTGAAGCGCGCCTCGGCGGCTTCCGCTGTATCGTAGACAAACCCTTGCGTGAGGTAGATCGCCTCGGAGGTCTCGCTATACTGCGAGCGCAGCGTTCCGCCGTGGACCAGTTGGGTTGCCGGGCGCCAAGTCTTGCTCATGAATCACCACTTTCGAACACAAAAAAACCGGCCGCAAATGCAGACCGGTTTCAACCCGGTCTATTTAGCCACTTGTTTAACGTGGCTGCAAGCCGACCGGCCAAATCACCACGGGATAAAGCTGCAATACTGCTGTTGCGCGCTTGCGTCAATTCCTCGATTTTGGTTTTGTCTGCGGCAAATTATGGATGGGGCATGATGGCTCGCGAAACAGGAATATTGGCAGACCGCGCGATTGCCGCGTTGTTCGAGACGGGGCGCCTCGTCGCGGAGCGCGAGCTCGACAGCGACCAGATCCAGCCGGCGAGCCTTGATCTGCGTCTCGGTGCCAAGGCCTTCCGCGTCCGCGCCAGCTTCATGCCGGGTCCGAACAGCCTCGTCTCCGACAAGCTCGACCGATTGAGCCTGCATGTCGTCGACCTCTCGGAAGGCGCGGTGCTCGAAACCGGCTGCGTCTACATCGTCCCGCTCATGGAGCGCCTCGATCTTCCGGCCGACATGTCGGCCTCGGCCAACCCGAAAAGCTCGACCGGCCGCCTCGATATCTTCACCCGCGTCATCACCGATTACGCGCAGGAATTCGACAAGATCCCGGCCGGCTATTCCGGCCCGCTCTATCTCGAAATCTCGCCGCGCACCTTCCCGATCGTCGTGCGTCGCGGCTCGCGCCTGTCGCAAATCCGCTTCCGCATCGGCCAGTCGCTGCTCGGCGAGCCGGAACTGCTGGCGCTGCACGATGCCGAGACGCTGGTCGCCAGCGCCAGGCCCAACGTCTCGGGTGGCGGCATCGCACTGTCGATCGATCTCGCCGGCGACAAGGACGGCCTGATCGGCTATCGCGGCAAGCACCACACGGCGGTCGTCGACGTCGACAAGAAGGCCCAGCACGATATCTTCGATTTCTGGGAGCCGATCTACAGCCGCGGTCGCAACGAACTGATCCTCGATCCCGATGAGTTCTACATCCTCGTCTCGCGCGAAGCGGTCCACGTGCCCCCGCATTACGCCGCCGAGATGACGCCCTTCGACCCGCTGGTCGGCGAATTCCGCGTCCACTACGCCGGCTTCTTCGACCCCGGCTTCGGCCACGCCCCCGCCGGCGGCCGCGGCAGCCGCGCCGTCCTTGAAGTGCGCAGCCACGAGGTCCCCTTCATCCTCGAAGACGGCCAGATCGTCGGCCGCCTGGTCTACGAGCACATGCAGGAACACCCCGAAAGCCTCTACGGCACCGGCCTCGGCTCCAACTACCAGGCTCAAGGCCTCAAGCTCTCCAAGCACTTCCGGATATGAACAGCCTCACGCTGAAGTCGCCAACGCCGCTTGACACCGACCGCCATCTGTTGGAAATCTGCGCGTAACGCGGGTGTAGCTCAATGGTAGAGCAGCAGCTTCCCAAGCTGAATACGAGGGTTCGATTCCCTTCACCCGCTCCAGCTATCTAAGTATGTCTCGAGGCTGCAATAAGTAGACTATCTTCCGAGTTGCCTTCTCGCGTACATCTGCTTTTCGATACCAGTCATCCGCAAACGCCAATTTGTTAGCTCTATGCTGATTCCGTAATGCAGGGCGATTTCGTCTGGGGTCATTCCGCTCGTTCTAAAACGCATCAGGCCGTCTCTTGGTGCAAGAATTGCTCCCGCAAGCCAGTCGGCCTCATCCTCGAATTCTGCAGGATAGTCGCTTAGCAACAACAAACCGGCGTCTGAACGATCAACCCTGTTAGGCTTGTGGCGCAGTTCTATATGTGCCCATTCATGCATCATGGTATTCGCCTGCCTGGCAGGCGGATGAATGTTGTTTATAATAACCGCGGTCGCGCCACCTTCTCGAATCGTGACGCCCGACCAACTATCTGGGTCAATCGACGTCAATTGATTTAGGTGATCAGCCGCTATTCCAGGAACTTCAAGTGGTGACCAAACCACGAAGCCAAGGGACTCAAGGAATTGTTTGGCGTCGATCCGGTCGAAAGCAGACAGCTTCAATTTCTGTCGGTGAGCTAACGAGAGTCTCTCGGCTTGAGATTTAAAACCATGGCGCATTTCGCTAAAGGTTCTCGCGGTCCCGCAACGCCTGCTGGGCCGCAACTATCATACCTCCCAGCGCCACGGCCGTATCAATAGACAGAGTTTTCTTTTTACGAAGATGAACGCTTGCCGGTTGAGCTTCTTCGCCGCTGGGCTGCATCCCTAGAAATGTTGCAGGGTCTTCGCCCAGCCATCTGCATATCGCTGCGAATGTTGCAAGGTCCGGAACATTGCCATTTTCGATTCGTGAAAGGGTCGCCGGGCTAATGCCAATTTCGGTGGCAGCGGCTCGGACGCCGACGGCGCCCCGGCGAGCGGAAATCATTTCTCCCAGCTTTTCAATAGCTAAGCTCATAGTGGTCCCAAGTCGAGATTCATTGTTGACGCGCCATCCGAGTCGCACTATCGTTTCATATGTGAGACGGATTATGTTTCGTAAGAGAAACGTCCAACTTATGAAACATACCGAATCATGATTGGATTCTGCGGTCAAGTTAAATGTGGATCGGGGATTCCCGTCGTTGAAACGCAACTAAAGAAAGCGAAGCCCGAAATGGCAAATAAGGAAGTCACTAGCGCCAAAGCCGCATCAGCTGCAGCTAAGGTACTCCGCAATCCCAACTCCAGTCCTGCCGCCAAAACAGCAGCGGCATCGGCTCTTACTCAGCGCCCAAATAAGAAGTGATGGCGCCGACACGGAGATCGGGCCAAGCTATTGGCCCGATCTTCTTCCAACGTTTGAAAGGAGCTACAGATGCGCATTCAAGGTGCAATCATCCGCGAGCAGGGGCAGACGTTTGCAGTAGTCGTAGTAAAGCCCCACATTGTTCACAATCAGATCGAGGCGGCACGAGCCGTGCGGACCTTCACTCCCATATTCGGCGTTCCAGTCGTCTTGTTTGCTCAGGACAGTCGAGGTAGGCCGACCTACTTTGGACGCCAAGACATCGCGAATTTTATGTCGCATGTACCGATTCACATGGTGCGATGGCAGAAGTACACCATCAATTGAGCTTTACCAGCATCTCTGCATTGGTGAAGATAATGCCCCGGTGGCGTCGGCTACTCTTATTGCTCAGATCCGGTGTCGTCGTTGTTGCCTGACGCCATAGTCGATCGCAGCGCGACCGCCGGCGTTGCCCCCACCCTAACGCTTTCCGCGTACTTGACGAATCCCTAATGAACGTGGTTAATTTTTAACTATTCTCCGGTACATGGAACTTGGACGGCGCTCTGGCCGTTACTGGCGCACACGAGGAGGAATAGCGAAATGCTCTTGAAGATCTTCACCGCAAAGCGCGATGTCGTCGACGCCGATGACACCGGTACCTACGCGGATGGCTACCATATGCCGGAACTCGACGTTGCCGCGTACAAGCGCAGCGACCGCCGTTCTTCCTACGAGCGCGATTATGGTCGTGGTCGCAAGGTTGAAGAGATTTCGCTCGGTCTCGTCTAAAAGATCGATCACATAGCGGATAAAGTCGGCATTTGCCGAAATGAAAATGGGCGGCCTTGAGCCGCCCATTTCATGTTTGCGAGAGCCTTGTGGCGGCTCAGAACTCCGTCCAGTCGTCGTCCTTCTTGTCGGCGGAAGACGTGCCGCCGAAGGCGTTGGCGAGCTTCTGCCCGAGGGCGAGCGCCGGCGAGGAGGTCGGTCGCGTAACGCCCGAGGTGGCGATCCGCACCGGTGCCTTGCGGGTCAAGACGGGCTTGGCCGGGCGCGGCGCCAGGGGCTCGTTGGCGTCCGGAACCACCCGTGGCGTGAACGACACGGTGCTGCCGCCGGTGCCGGTCAGCTTGAACTGGTCGAGCAGGGTGTTGAGTGCGGCGGCCTCGGTGGCGAGCTTATGGCTGGCGGCGGTGCTTTCCTCCACCATCGCGGCGTTCTGCTGCGTGCCCTGGTCCATCGTGTTGACCGCGGTGTTGATCTCTTGCAGCCCGATCGATTGCTCGCGTGCGGCCTCGGCGATCGCGTTGACGTGCTGGTTGATCTCCTGCACCTCATGCACGATCTCTTCGAGCGCCTTGCCGGTCTCGCCGACCAGCGAAACGCCCGATTTCACCTGGTTGCCTGAAGTGAGGATCAGCGACTGGATTTCGCGCGCGGCGTTGGCGGAGCGTTGCGCGAGTTCGCGCACTTCCTGCGCGACAACAGCGAAACCCTTGCCCGCTTCACCGGCGCGTGCCGCTTCCACGCCCGCGTTCAGCGCGAGAAGATTGGTCTGGAAGGCGATATCATCAATCACGCCGATGATGTTGCCGATCGATGCCGAGGACTGTTCGATCTGCTGCATGGCATTGACCGCCTTGCGCACGACTTCGCCGGACCGCTCTGCGCTGTGGCGGGTTTTCGACACCAGCGTGCGCGCTTCTTCCGCCCGGCGCGCGGCATCCTTCACCGTGGTGGTGATCTCTTCCAGCGCCGCCGCCGTCTCTTCGACGGAGGCTGCCTGCTGCTCGGTGCGGCGCGAAAGCTGGTCGGCAGACGAGCGGATCTCGCCGGCGCCGGCCGTGATCGCGCGGGCGTTGTCGCCCACGGTCTGCATCGTTTCGTTGAGCTTGAAGATCGAGTTGTTGAAGTCCTGGCGCAGGCTGTCCAGGCTGCCTTCGAACGGCGTGTTGATCTGCGAGATCAGGTCGCCGGCGGCAAGCTTGCGCAGGCCGTCGCCGAGCGCGCTGACGGTGCGCGAGAGATCGGCCGCCTCGGTGGCGCGCTGCGCTTCGATTTCGCGCCGCTCGCTGTCGGTGAGATTGCGGTTGCGCTCCGCCTCGCGCTCGAGGCGAACGCGCTCGATGGCGTTGTCGCGGAAGATCGAGACCGCGGCCGCCATCTCGCCCACTTCGTCCTGCCGGTCCATGCCGTCGACGGCGCTTGCCGTCTCGCCCTCGGCAAGCCGCGTCATGCGCTGGCGAAGCCGGGCCATCGGCGCTGCAATGCCGGCCTGCGCAATCCAGATGCTGAGCCCGATCGCGGCAAGCACGGCGAGCCCGATCAGCACGAAACAGGAAAGGATACGGCTGTTGACCGTGGCCGAAAGCGCGTCGCCGCCATCGTTGAGCTGAACCATCAGCGCGTCATTGTTGGCGATCATCTTCGGCGTGACGATCGAGAGCTTGGCGTTAAGCTCCGCCGCCGTGGCCTGCGCACCGGTGCGGTCGCCGGCCTTGGCCTGATCGAACACCTTTTTCGAGAGCGCGTCCATCTCGTCGATGCCGGCGATGATCTCGTCGATCGCGGGCTTGCGGTTCGGCACGAGGTCGGCCGCCTGCTGCAGGCGCTCGCGCGCTTGCGGCATCTTGCTGGGTGCGGCGATCGCGGCGTCGAAGTCGGGCGTGCCGGGGGTGAGGTCGGAGACGACGGTTGCCTGCAGAACGGCTGCGGTGGCAGACGCGCTGGCGCGAGACGCCTGCATCGCCGCAAGCGCTTCATGGTCGATGAAGGCGCTATAGGCGGCATCGGCGCCGCGGAATTCCTCGACGACATAGACAAGACCGCCGATCGCGATGACGCCGAGAAGCGCAACGACCGAGATGATCTTGGTGCGGATTTTGAAGTTTTTCAGCATGAATGGGCCCATGGGCTGCGGCCAGGGAGATGGCCGGATACGATCGTTTTCAAGAACAGGCGGTTTCGAAGGCAGAGCTGGCGCTTGTGGCGCCGTGAGAGATGCCGGCTAAGGCTCGACAGGCGCATCATGCATTCGGTCAGGAACCGGTGTCGTCGAACGCGACTAGAATCCATATTGCTTAAGACGAAACTAACACATCCAGAGGTCCACAGAATTTAAGTGGACCGGCTCATGGCGAGGGGACAGAGGCCGCGCGCACCGGTTGCGGGGAGACCGTCGGCAGATGCGGGGTCTTGTCCCAGAAGAACGGCTTGAAATGCAGCTGGAAGACCGCGCGCCACGCAGCGCCCGAGATCATCATCCAGTAAAGGGGAAGGGCGACCCAGCGCCAGCCGACCTTTCGCTTCTCGTCACGCAGCATGGCGCGCCGGCCGAGCACCAGCAGGATGACATAGCTTCCAAGCATGTTGGCGACGTCGATCAGAAACAGCAGCGCATCAAGGGTGGCGGCTTCGGGGAAACCGAGCATCATGTAGCTGGCGGTGGTGAGGATCAGCATGACCATCCATGGATGCGTCAGCGAAGCGACGAGCATGCCGCCAACAAGCACCTGGAAGACGAGGAACGGCCAGATCCCCATCTCGCGCACAAGCGTGCCGGGCGCGCGCATCATCACCAGCCACGTCTGCAGCCAGCCCTTGAACCACCGTGTGCGCTGGTTCAGCCAGACCTTGCGCGTCGTCGGCGCGTCCTCGTAGGTCGGGCAGTCGATCACGCCGCAGCGGTAGCCGAGCCTGTAGAGCCGCAGGCCGAGATCGGCATCTTCAGTCACGTTATAGGGATCCCACCCGCCGCACGCCTTGAGATCGGCGACACGCAGATGGTTTGAGGTGCCGCCGAGCGGCATTGGCAACCGGTGCTTCGCAAGCATCGGAAGCAGCAGCCGAAACAGCGCCGCGTATTCGAGCGCAAAGGCGGCGCTGATCCACGAGCTCCCGACATTGGAGATGATCAGCGGCGCCTGCAGGCAGGCGACATCATCGCGGCTGGCGCAGAAGCCCGCATAGGCCGCGCGCAACTGGTCGGGGTGCGGCCTATCC
>NZ_DDHH01000152.1:0-7819 GCF_002338015.1 Rhizobium sp. UBA1881 | reverse complement strand
CCTCGGCGTCGTAGATCACGAGGAATTCTCCGCGCGCCGCGCTCAGCGCATAGTTCAGCGCCTTCGGCTTCGTTCTCGGATGGGAGACGGGCACCGCGATGATTTCGAACTGTGGGCCGAGATTTTGTTTCTCGAGTGCCGCGATCGTCGCATGGTCGTCGGCCTCGCATATCAGCTTGATGTCGAGCTTGGCGGTCGGCCAGTTGAGCTGCTTCAGCGCCGCGACAAGCTGGCCCGCGACCTCCGCCTCCTTGTAGAGCGCGACGAACACGGAATAGACCGGCAGCCGCTCCGTCGGTTGCGGCGTTGGCTGCGGACCGCGACGATGGTGGAGCGCGCAGGCCCGGAGCAGGATCGCCGCCATGTAGATGAACGACAGCGCGAGATGAACGATCGCGATCAACGGCAGATCGGAAAACGCCGCGAAGATAAGCGCGCAGAGTGCCGCGCCCGCGATGAACCCCTGCTTGCCCGAGAGCACGATGCGGGCGCTGAACCGCCCCTTGTCCTCGAACAGCGTTCCGATGCTCTCTTTCACCCGCCGCTTGGCGCCGACGCGCCAGATGGCATCGCGCATTGCGGTGGGCGTGGTGACGATGATCCGCTCCGCAAGCCCCGGCCGCGCCTCGATCGTCCGCGCCAGCGCCAGCAGTCGACTGGCCTCGGGAATGATGGCGATCATCGCCTTGTCTGCATAGTTCAGCCGCACGGATCGCGTGTCCGCCAGCTGCGTGTCGAGCGCTTGGTCGTCATGGATCAGGGCCGGATCGAGCTGCGAGAGGAATGGAACGCGAAGCGCGCGGGCAAGGGCGGCATAATAGCTCTCGGCGTCCACCCATCGGTTGGCCAGCAATTCGCGCTCGATCGACGTTCCGTTATGGCGGGCCATGGTCGCCGCGCGCGCGATGGTCGGCTTGCCGATACCGAGCCTCAGCAGCGCTTCGATCTCGATCTGCCTGACATCATTGACCACGCTCGCCGGCACGGTCGGCGAGATCAAAGGTTTCGATCGCTCCTGAAGCGTCGCGTTACGGGTGCTGATCCCGCCCGACGCATATTCCCCGATACGCATGACTCTGATACACCGTCGTTAAAGTGGCAGTGCAGTCCCCGGGGCAGATCATAATGATGCGATTTAAGCTGGCATCTCTCAATCCTAAGGGGTTTTGCAGCCTCTGGCTGTTTCTGGCAGCATTTTGGCTACCTCTTTCGGCTGCGGCACAGCAGGCAGCGCCCTCCTTGCCCTTGCTTTTCGACAGCCGTGAGCGTCTCGCCAAGCCCGATCTGACGAGCCTCGTGCGCCTGCGTTTCCTGACTTCGGTTGATTTTCCGCCGTTCAATTTCATGGATCAGAACGGCAAGCTCTCGGGCTTCAATGTCGATCTCGCCCGCGAAATCTGCGCCGAGCTGGAGATTTCGGACAAGTGCCAGATCCAGGCCTTGCCCTTCGGCGATCTCAAGGATGCGTTGGCCGCCTCGCAGGGTGATGCCGTGATCGCGGGGCTGGCCGTCGGTAGCGAACTGCGCCGGCAGTTCTCCTTCTCGCGCCCCTACCTGATGCTGCCCGCCCGTTTCGCCCGAAATCTGAAGGCGCCGATCAAGGGCGAGAATGCCGCAAGCCTTGCCGATCGCTCCGTCGGCGTCGTCAAGGAAACCGCACACGCCGCGATGCTCGCGGCCTATTTCCCCAGGGTCAAGGCGGTGCCGTTCGACAGCAAGGAAGCGCTGCTGGCAGCATTGAAGGACGGCAAAGTCGACGCCGTCTTCGCCGATTCGCTGCAGCTCTCCTTCTGGGTGTCGTCGCAGGCATCGGAGAAATGCTGCGCCCTGTTCGACGGTCCCTATATGTCGGAAGAGTTTCTGGGCGAGGGCATGACGATCATGCTGCGGCAAAAGGACGAAGTCCTGCGCTCGGCCTTCGACCACGCGCTGGCTGCCCTTTCGCGCAGCGGCCGCCTGCAGGAAATCTACCTGCGCTATTTCCCTTACGGACTATACTAGGCGGGTTAAGCCTTGCGGAAACGGGCAATGGCGCTGCGCTCGATTGCTGCGCAGGTCAGTTTGTCGAGGCCGAGCCGGTCGCGCAGCAGGCTGAGCAGGCGCAGCTCTTCCGCCTTCACCGAAAGATCGGCCGACGCGACCTCGACCGCCAGCGCATAGGCCGTGTCGTAAAGCTTCGGCGACAGCGTGTCCTTGACCGTCTCGAGAACGACGTCGAGCCCCTCGGGGCCGGACAGAAGCGCCGCGCAGTCGCGGGCAACCGAGATCAGCTTGTCGTCGTCGAAGCCCCGGAAGACCGGCAGAAAGCCCACCAGCTGTCCGATACGTTCCAGCTCCCGATCATTCATCGTGCTGTCGACGGCGGATGCCATGACCATCACGTAGATCAACGCGTCGTGGGCGGAAAGCGGCTTGTTCATGTCTGCATGGTTCCTCTGCGATGTCTGCAGAGTTTAGGAACTGGCCACGCCCATTACAAGGGATCGCTCATATCTTGCGGCTGCGTCAGGTCGGGTGTTTCAATCGCGCCGGCCTGGCGTGGATCCTGCCCGTAGATACCGTTTCCGTCTCGCTTGGCCTTGGCGCCGGCATCCGCGAAAGCGGAACCCGCTTCGGCCTCGGTCCAGCCATTCTCGATCAGCCACTCGGAAAGATCCTGCCCGCCGATCTTGCAGTTGGCCGTCGCGGTGCCGCTCCAGTTGGGATCGCTGAGATCGCAGTTGACGGTCCGAAGCCTAAGGAAAAGCCGGAAATTGGTCTTCGCCAGCATCCCGCAGGGCCACTCCGTGCCCCCGGCGCCGGCGCAGCTCTTGTCGACCGGTGTCGGCGTCAGCCCGGCCAGTTGCAGCCGCCTTTCGCCGAAGCCGAGAACACCGGCGCTTTCGGCCACGGGGCGCGGCAGGTCGATCCCTTTCTCAGCCACCACGACAGGCTTTTTCTCAGGCTCCGGCGCCTGTTCGCGCTCCAATGGCTTGCCGTCGACCGAGGCCGGGTAGAACTGGCTGGCGTCATCCACCGGCCGGGCCATCATGCTGGCATCCGGGTTCGTCGTCGGCTGCGCTGGCGAGAGCGTTTCCGGGGCGACCGCCCCTTGCGCTGATGCCGCGATCTCGGCCGCATCCGACGCACCGCTCAACCGATGCTCGCCGGCGGCGATCAGGCCGATGACGATCGCGATCCCCGCAGTCGCTGTCAGAAGTGCCGCAGGCTTCATGGAAGATTTTCCTACTGGCTGGCCCAAATGATCCGGGCGATCCAATCCACGTCGGTGAGTTCGATCGTCCGGTTCGGATGTTCGGGATTGAGCGACATGAGTTCGATCGAGCGTGGGCTCTGACGCATCAGCACCTTGGCCATCACCTCGCCCTCGCGGGTCTTCACCACGACACGGTCGTTACGGCGCACCTGCGCGCCCGGCTCGACGATCAAGACGTCGCCGTCGCGATAGAGCGGCATCATGCTTTCGCCCTGCACCTCCAGCGCATAGACGCCCGCCTTCTGAGACGGTGCGGCCGGAAATTCGACGACATCCCAGCCCTGTCCGGCCGGAAAGCCACCATCATCGAAAAAGCCGCCAGCGCCCGCCTGTGCGAAGCCGAGCAGTGGAATGGAGCTCCCTTGCGGCGGAAATGCGCCATCCGGCAGCGTCGAGAAACTGCCCTGCGGCCGCATGAAGGACAGGAATTCCTCCATGCTGGAGCGGGTCGCCTCAAGCACCTTGGCGATCGATTCCGTCGATGGCCAGCGCAAGCGACCATCGGCGGAAAGGCGTTTGGATTTGTTGAACGAGGTCGGGTCGAGGCCGGCGCGGCGGGCAAGCCCGGAGGGTGTCAGGTCGTGCCGTTCGGCAAGCCTGTCGAGCGCTCCCCAGATCTGCTCGTGTGACAGCATGTCGCCTGATCCCGTGCGCGCCAAGGCGCTCCTTAATCGGCTGAAAGATTAACCGCAAGGCGAACAGGAGTAAAGAGACAAGAGGAATAAAATCCTCTCTCCCGTCAGGCGACCATCGCCATGTTGATCTTGCCGAGCTGGATCACCGCCTGCGTGCGGCTGTCGACATTGAGCTTGAGAAGAATGGCCGAGACATGTGCTTTGATCGTCGCCTCCGATACGCCGAGTTCATAAGCGATCTGCTTGTTGAGCAGGCCTTCGGCCAGCATCGTCAGCACCCGGCTCTGCTGCGGTGTCAGCGTGTGCAGCCGGTGGATGATGTCAGCCACATCGGGATCCTGTTCCTGCCCGTCGCGGTAGCTGTCAGGCGTTGCGATATCGCCCGCCAGCACGGTCTGTATGCCAAGCCTGATATCGTCGATCCCTGCGGATTTCGAGATGAAGCCCGAGGCGCCGAGCTCGAGCGAGCGACGGATCGTCGTCGCATCGTCCGACGCAGAGACGATGACGATCGGCAGGCCTGCGAATTCCGAGCGCAAAGCCATCAGCCCCGAGAAACCGCTCACCCCGGGCATGGCGAGGTCGAGCAGCATCAGATCGGCATCCGGATGCTCGCCGACCGACTTTCGCGCGGCGGCGAAATCGCCGGCCTCGACGATATCGGGATGGCCCTCCATCCCGGTCACGGCCTGGCGAAGCGCATCGCGAAACAGCGGGTGATCGTCGGCAATAATGATTGTCTGCTCATGCATCGAAAACTCCCTCCCAAGAGCCCGATCATGAAGTCCATGCACCGCCTTCCTCCACGGTTCATGCCTTCCTGCTAAAGCAGACTATAGCAAATCATGTCTTTTGCGGAAGGGCGTTGCCCTGGTCCTCGCTCTGGAATTCCTTGACGATCCCCATGAAGCTGCGCATCCAGCGCTCCATGATGCCGATCGAGCGGTCGATCTCGGCGTCCGATGGCAGCGCCTTGTTGACGATGCTCTTGTTCTCCAGCGCGGTCACCCGGTCCGACAGCCGGTCGAGTTCGCTTTCGTAAGCGGCGCGTTCGTCGGCGGCCATGCGGCAGACGAGCGCCCCATCCTTCTCCTCGCAGAGCGACATCGCCCCGGTCTGGCGATCGAGCCGCACGAAATGGTCGCCGCTGCGCTCCAGTTGGAAGCGGCTTGCGTCCGGCTCTGCGGCGGAAGCTGCAAGCGGAATGAGGATGGCGACGAGGCTGAGCGTGATATTTTTCATGGTTTCCTCCGGAAATCTCGATGGCCACCGCATTTTTTGCGGTGAGCGCGTGGACATCGCCGCTCAACTGCGGCAAAGCCCGGGAAAGACCAGCCATTCATGAGGCCATCATGACCCTGACACCCACGCTTTACAAGATCGTGACGGAAACGCTCTGGCAGGACGCCCGGGCAGCTGGCGTTTTCCGCGGCGCCGCCATCGATCTGACGGATGGATTCATCCACTTCTCGACGGCAGCCCAGGCGGTGCAGACCGCAGCCTTGCACTTCGCCGGCCAGACCGGCCTGCTTCTGGTCGCCGTCGATGCTGCTGCCCTCGGAGACAAGCTGATTTTCGAACCGTCGCGCGGCGGCGATCTCTTCCCGCATCTCTATGCGGACCTCCCGCTTTCGGCCGTGCTCTGGGAAAAGCCATTGCTGCTCGATGCCGAAGGCAAACACATCTTTCCGGACCTGCAGCCATGATCGATCTCTTCAAGCACGCCGCCCGCAAGGGTCTCTTCCTCTTCGATCCGGAAACGGCGCACGGCATGTCGATCGCGGCGCTGAAATCAGGCCTCGTTCCGGCCTGCGCGGCACCTGCAGATGTGCGCCTGCGCCAGACGGTCGCCGGGCTCGATTTCGCTAACCCGATCGGCATGGCCGCCGGCTACGACAAGAACGCCGAGGTGCCGGAAGCGCTGTTGAAGATCGGCTTCGGCTTCACCGAGATCGGCACGGTGACGCCCAAGCCGCAATCCGGCAATCCGCGCCCGCGCATCTTCCGCCTTGTCGAGGACGAAGGCGTGATCAACCGCCTCGGCTTCAACAATGAGGGCCACGACGCCGCCTTCCAGCGCCTGTCATCCGTCAGGAGCAATGGCATTATTGGCGTCAATATCGGTGCCAACAAGGATAGCGCCGATCGCATCGACGACTACGTGAAGGGCATCCGCCGCTTCTATTCGCTGGCGGGCTATTTCACCGCCAACATATCCTCGCCAAACACGCCTGGCCTGCGCGATCTGCAGGCGCGCGAGAGCCTGTCGGCGCTGCTGTCGGCCGTGCTTGCCGCGCGCGACGAGGAAGCCGAAAAATCCGGCCGCAAGATCCCCGTCTTCCTCAAGGTCGCGCCGGATTTGACGGAAGAAGGCATCGACGACATCGCCGCCGAAGCGCTCTCGCATGCGCTCGATGGCCTGATCGTCTCCAACACCACGCTGTCGCGCGATGGTCTCAAGGATCAGCGCCAGGCGAAAGAGCAGGGCGGTCTCTCCGGCAAGCCGCTCTTCGAAAAGTCGACCGTGGTGCTGGCCAAGATGCGCAAGCGCGTCGGCCCCGACCTGCCGATCATCGGCGCCGGTGGTGTCTCCTCGGCCGAGACCGCGCTGGAGAAAATCAAGGCGGGCGCCGATCTGGTGCAGCTCTATTCCTGCATGGTCTATGAAGGCCCGGGCCTGGCGGGCGACATCGTTCGCGGTCTGTCGAAGCTGATGGACCGCGAGAAGGTCGCCTCGATCCGCGAACTGCGTGACAGCAAGGTGGATTACTGGGCCGGCCGGAACGTCTGATCGGCCCGCTGGCGGACCCTGAGCACCAGGAAAACGCCGCGCGAAATAAGGAACAGGTTGATCGCCAACCACAGGCCGTGGTTGGCGAAGAACGGCACGAAGATCGCGAGTGCCGCCAGATAGACGACGAACGACATCAGCATGCGGTTGCGCATGTCGCTCGACCACGTGGCGCCGATGAAGACGCCATCCATCAGGAAGGCGAGCGCGCCCGTCAGTCCTGTTATCGCCGCCCAGGGGAGATAGAGGCCTGCGGCCTCACGCACGTCTGATGACGTCGTCAGCGCCGCGATCAGCCGTTCGCCGGCCACCAGGAAGAACAGCGAGATGATGCCGGCAAGCCCGAACGACCAGATCGTCGTCAGCTTCAAGCCGCGATCGAAGGCCGGACGGTAGCGCGCACCGACGGCGCGCCCGGTGATCTGCTCGGCGGCGTTGGCCAGCCCGTCGAGATAGAAGCTCGACAGCATCAGGAAATTCATCAGCACGGCGTTCGCCGCCAGCGTCACGGCGCCGAAGCCGGTGCCGATCCGCGTCATCAGCGCGAAGGCGCCAAGCAGCACGAAGGTGCGGATCAGGATATCGCGATTGAGCGTGAAGAGTTCCGCCAGAGGCTTCCGCGCAAAGACTTCGCCGCGCGTCGGCCGGTCGGCGCGGTCGAAGCTTTTCAGCACGATGAACAGGCCGGCGAGCGCCCCGATCGTCTCGCCGACGGTGGTCGCCCAGGCAACCCCCGATATCCCCCAGTCGAGCCAGAGCCCAAGCGCGATCGCCAGCACGATGTTGATGCCGTTGATGATCGTCTGCAACAGGAGACCGACGCTTCCCTGCCCACGCCCGAGCACGAAGCCGAGGATCGCGTAATTGGCAAGCGCTGCCGGCCCGGCGAGAATGCGGATCGAGAAATAGGTGCTGGTCGCCTGCGCTACAGCGTTCTCCGGTCCCATCAGCGTCAGCCCCGCCGCCAGAAGCAGCGGTGACAGACAGAGCAGCGCCACGCCGCAGCCCAACGCCGAAATGATCGCCCGCCAGAACACGCCCTGCTCGGCATGCCGGTCGCGGCGACCATAGGCCTGCGCCGTCAATCCCGTGGTCGAGGCGCGCAGGAAGTTGAAGCGTAACCGCCCGATTGCTACC
>NZ_DDHH01000150.1:0-50423 GCF_002338015.1 Rhizobium sp. UBA1881 | reverse complement strand
CTCTTCCGATCTCTCCCCGGGTGGGGAGGGGCGCCGTCGTCGTGCGGCTAGGGTCAGACCGCGCCGGTCTTGCGCTTGTTGAGGATGTCGAACGCGACGGCCGCAAGGAGCACCAGACCCTTGATGGTCTGCTGCCAGGCGGCGTCGACGCCCATGATCGACAGGCCCATGTTGAGCACGCCCATGATGAGCGCACCGATGATCGCGCCGGTCACCTTGCCGACACCACCGGTGACGGCCGTACCACCGATGAAGGCCGCGGCGATCGCGTCGAGCTCGAAGTTGGTCCCAGCGGAGGCGACCGCCGAGCCGGCGCGTGCCGTGGTGACAACGCCGGCCACCGCGGCAAGCAGACCCATGTTCACGAAGATCATGAAGTTCACGCGGCGGGTGTTCACACCGGAGAGGATCGCGGCGGAGAGGTTGCCACCGATCGCATAGATGTGGCGGCCGAACACCGTCTTGTTCATGACGAACGTGTAGATCACGACGAGCGCGCCCACGAGGACCAGGACGATCGGCGTGCCGCCGGCCGACTTCGCCAGCAGGTACGTGATGAAGCCGATGATCAGCGCGATGACGACGAGCTTGCCCACGAACGCGACCAGCGGCTCAGTGACGAGGCCCTCGCGCCGAAGGACACGGCGGGTGCGGAGCTGGCCGAAGACGAGACCGCCGATCGCGAGGCCGCCGATCAGCAGCGTGAGCGCGTCGAGGTCCCCGGCAAACCCGAGGACGTTGGGAAGCGAGCCCTTGGAGATCGCGTTGAAGTTGTTCGGGAAGCCCGAGATCGTGGTGCCGGCGATGACGATGGCCAGTCCTCGGAAGATCAGCATGCCAGCGAGTGTCACGATGAACGCGGGTATGCCCATGTACGCGATCCAGAAGCCTTGCCACGCTCCCACGACTGCACCCACGGCGAGCCCGATCACGACCGCGAGGAGCCACGGGATCTGCTCCTGCACGATCAGCACGCCCATGACGCCACCGACGAAGGCGACGACGGAGCCGACCGACAGGTCGATGTGCCCCGCCACGATCACCATGACCATGCCGATGGTCAGGATGAACACGTACGCGTTCTGCTGGACGAGCGCAGCCACGTTGTTCGGGATGAGCAGGCGGTTGTCCGTGAGGAACTGGAACACCACGACGATGATGATGAGCGCGGCCATCATCCCGTAGTCGCGGAGGTTCTTGCTGAGGTACTGCGTCAGTGCGCTCATGCCTGAGCACTCTCCTTCTCCATGGTCATGTAACGCATCAGGGACTCCTGGTCCGCTTCGCCGCGGGGCAGCACCCCGGTGATCCGGCCCTGACTCATCGCGAACACGCGGTCGCAGATGCCGAGCAGCTCGGGGAGCTCGGACGAGATCACGATCACGGCCTTGCCCTGCTCCGCCAGCTTGTTGATGATCTGGTAGATCTCGTACTTCGCACCGACGTCGATGCCGCGCGTGGGCTCGTCGAGGATGAGCACGTCCGGGTCAGCGAAGATCCACTTGCTCAGGACGACCTTCTGCTGGTTGCCGCCGGACAGCGAGCCGATGGCGGCCGCGCCACCGTCGGTCTTGATGTGAACCTTACGGATCGAATCCGTAACCAGTTCGCGCTCGCGGCCACCCGAGGTGAAGAGCCCCCTGGTGAAAGCGCCGATGCTGGCAAGCGACAGGTTGGTGCCGACAGTCATCGTCTGCACCAGACCATCGCGCTGGCGGTCTTCGGGCACGAGGCCGAGGCCACTTGCGATCCGGTTGGCAATGCTAAGGCCGGCGACGTCCTGGCCTTCGAGAAGAATGTGCCCGCCGCTGGCGTGCAGGCGTCCGGCCACGCATTCGAGAAGCTCGGTACGTCCGGCGCCCATGAGGCCATAGATGCAGACGATCTCGCCAGCGCGCACATCGAGCGACAGGCGGTCGACCGCGTTATAGGCAGCACCGGAAGGGCCGGGAACGGTGAGTTCCTTGATCGACAGCGCAACCTTGCCCATCTCGTAGCCATCAGGCGGGCTGCCGAGGTCGAAATTCTCGCCCACCATGTTGCGGACGATCCATTCGAGATCGATGTCCTTGCGTTCGGCATAGGCTGTCATGGTGCCGTCGCGCAGAACCACTGCGTGATTGGTGATCTGCAGCGCCTCTTCGAGGTGGTGCGAGATATAGACGATCGATACGCCGCGGCTGGTGAGGTCGCGGATGACCTTGAAGAGCACTTCGACTTCGGTGGCGCTGAGCGCAGACGTCGGCTCGTCCATGATCAGGATACGCGAATTAACCGACAGTGCACGGGCGATTTCCACGATCTGCTGCTGGCCGAGGCGGAGATCCTCAACGGGGGTCAGCGGATCGATGTCCTCTTCCAGCTCTTCGAGCAGCGCGCGGGTCTGACGCTCTTCTTCGGCGAAATCGACGGTTCCGGCCGTGATGATCTCGCGCCCCATGAAGATATTGTCTCGGACGCTCAAGTTGGGCGCCAGGCTCAGTTCCTGGTGGATGATCGAGATGCCGCATTCGCGGGCATGCGTTGACGACACGAAGTTGACGGTCTGTCCGTCGAGGATGATCTCACCCGAAGTCGGGCGCACGACACCCGACAGGATTTTCATCAGCGTTGACTTGCCGGCACCATTTTCGCCGAACAGCGTGGTGACCTGGCCGCGATGGATGTCGAAGTTCACGCCCTTGAGGGCCTGCACGCTACCATAGGTCTTGGCAACGTTGCGGGCGCTGAGGACGACCTCACCGATCTCACCTTTGATCTGGCGTTGGCTTGCCTGGCTCATTTGACTTCAACCTTGACGGGGGTGACGAGCCAGTTCTTCGGGTTGATGAGCTTGAAGACGCCTGTGACAGTGACCGTCTTGCCGGTCAGCTGAGCGGGGTCGATGCTTCCGAGTACTGCCTTCTTCATCTCGTTGTTGATTGCCGAACCGGCGTCCTGGTACTCAATCTGATTGGTGAACTGACCGAACTCGATTGCGCCCGTTGCATCGCGTAGATCTGTGCCGTTGATAGCTGGACCGGTCTGCATGCGAATGACGACTTCGGGAGGCAGCCCATCAACCTTCACTTCGTTAATGTTGCCCTTGCGCTCGCCGACGACGCCGGTAAACGACACAGGCAGAACCGGGCCGGTGGTCGTTGCGACGCCGTATTTCTCGCCCGCCGCCTTCTTGTCGGCGAGGGCAGCCGGTGCAAGCTCGGCAGCTGGAACCGCGCGCTTCTCGACATCAGCCGCGATCTTCGGGAACTGCTCCACACCGTAGGTCTGCGAGGAGAACGCCTGCTGGCGCACGTCGTTTTCGGAGCCGATATGGACAACCTTCGTGTCCAGCGCGATCGCACCGACGACAACCACGACCGCCGCAATGCCGACCGCGATTTTCAGTTTGCCGCTCTTTGGCTGGGAAGCCGCGTAGTCCGTTTCTATGCTCATTTTCTGACAACCTTCGGCGCGAGGCCGGATTTCCTGTTGAGGGAAAGAAAAGGGGGGGAGGGATTATCGACGTCGCGACCGGTCGGTCGGGCAACAATCCTGTGTACTGGCTAAGGAGTTGGCGAGGAGGCCGCCAAGCGGCGATCGCGCGTCGGGGCGGAAGTGCTGGCGTGACGCCAAGCCATGTCTGGAAACAGAAATTCGCACCGTCGTGATCCTCCTCAATAACCCGGCGTTTGTTTCTCCTCCAACCGCCAGGCGCGTCACGCAGATACCGTGGAAGCCCGTAAGCTATGGTATCGCCGTGTTATCAATGGCAGTAAACATGTTATAAAGATTGCACCTTGTCAATCGACCATTCGGTGGCATTTTCGATTTTCGCCGATGTTTGTGGACTCTGAGGATGATCGCATATGCGCCCGGCAAAGGCGCCTACAAGGCAACATTTTGTAATGCCTCGCATTCTTGGTTCGCGTGCTCGGCCCAAGCTTATGTGATCACAAGATATTGATATATATATTTTTATTAGAGTCGCTAGATGGCATGCGCGTCGGTGCGGTGAGGGGCGGTCGCTTCACTTGCATGATGGCATTCCGTCGAACGCATCGCGCATCATGTCCATTTGATGATCGACAGTATATCTGAAAAAAATTGCGACGACAGAAAAAAAATTCATTTGCGGTGATAAGTTTGTGTTATATTCTTAGTGACACGAAATCCGGCGCTTGCCGGTTTCCGGTTGCTGTCCAATGTGAGGTCTTTCAGTCTGATCTCGCGAGGAGCAGTCGCAATGCGACGTACTTGCCTGAATGGCGGCGCTTGGCGCGGTCCGTCGGCGGTCGTCTGGGAGGAGTGATCATGAATGGGATGAGGATGCCGTATTCAGCGGCATGGATTATCGCGGGAATTGTCGTAGCCGACGAGGCTTGCGATGTCTGAACGTGGACAGATCATTATCGGTATCGATGCCGGGACCTCGGTGATCAAGGCGGTTGCCTTCGAGCTTTCCGGGCGCCAGATCGCGTCCGCTTCGGCGCGCAACCAATATGCGACGGGCGATGATGGTTCGGCGACGCAGTCCCTGACGCAAACCTGGGCCGACTGCGTGACCGCGCTGCGCGGCCTCAGCGAAAAGGTGCCGGGACTTGCCGAGCGCACTGCCGCCATTTCCGTGACGGGGCAGGGCGACGGCACATGGCTCGTCGGTGCCGGCAACCGGCCGGTTGGCGATGCCTGGCTCTGGCTCGATGCCCGCGCGGCTCCCACCGTGACGCGGCTCAGCGCTGGCGCTGGCAATCGCGCGCGTTTCGAAGCGACCGGCACCGGCCTCAATACCTGCCAGCAGGGCGCGCAGATCGCCCATATGGACCGCAATCAGCCCGATCTTCTCGATCGCGCCGAGGTCGCGCTTCATTGCAAGGACTGGCTTTATCTCAATCTCACGGGCATCCGCGCCACCGATCCCTCGGAAGCAAGCTTCACCTTCGGCAATTTCCGCACGCGGCAGTATGACGACGCGGCGATCGATGCGCTGGGCTTGTCGCGCCGCCGTTCGCTATTGCCACAGATCATCGATGGCACCGAGGTCACTCATCCGCTTTCCGCCGATGCGGCGCGGGCCTGTGGGCTTCTTGCCGGTACGCCCGTCAGTCTCGGCTATGTCGATATGGTGATGACAGCACTTGGCGCTGGCGTGCGCAGCGCGGGCCAGAATGCTGCCTGCTCGACCATCGGCTCCACCGGCGTTCATATGCGCGCCAAGGCAGTGGCCGACGTGCAACTCAATGCCGAGGGCACTGGTTATGTGATCGCCTTGCCAATGCCGGGGATCGTCACCCAGGTGCAGACCAATATGAGCGCCACGATCAACATCGACTGGCTGCTGCAAATGGCCGGCTCGCTGATGGCCGACGGTGGAAAGACCGTGTCTCATGCCGATCTGATCGCCCGCATCGACAGCTGGTTCGCTGAAAGCCGGCCCGGTTCAGTGCTCTATCACCCCTATATCTCGGATGCCGGCGAGCGCGGTCCATTCGTCAATGCCGCGGCTCGAGCTGGGTTCACCGGTCTTTCCATGCGCCACGGCTTTGCCGATCTGTTGCGCGCCGTCGTCGAGGGTCTCGGCATGGCGACCCGCGATTGCTACGCGGCGATGGGCGATATGCCTGAAGAGCTCCGGATTACCGGTGGCGCGGCACGCTCGCGCGCGCTTCGCGGTTGCCTGTCGGCGGCGGTCAATGCCCCGGTCAGGGTGTCGCGGCGCGAAGAGGCGGGTGCCGCCGGCGTCGCGATGATGGCGGCGGTGGCGATTGGCGCCTACCGCAACATGGATGATTGCATTGCCGAATGGGTGACGCCGCTTCTTGGCGAGGCTGAAGCGCCCGACAGCGAGCAGGCCGAGCGCTTCGAGCGCCTGTTCAAGGCCTACGTGATGGTGCGCGAGGCGGTCGCGCCCGCCTGGGATCAGCTGGTCGCCACGCAATAAACGGAAATCCCGCGCCGGGCCGCGACTGATGCGCGGCCGCGCTGAATGAATGTGTTGATGCACAAAGCATCCGAAGGAGCATGTTGATGACTGAGTCCGGAATGGTGGATCTGTTCGTGATCGGTGGCGGGATCAATGGTGCCGGCATCGCGCGTGATGCGGCGGGCCGTGGCCTGAAGGTCGTTCTGTGTGAGAAAGACGATCTGGCGCAGGGGACATCGTCGCGCTCAGGCAAGCTGGTTCATGGTGGCCTGCGCTATCTCGAATATTACGAATTCCGGCTGGTGCGCGAGGCGCTCATCGAGCGCGAGGTGCTGCTCAACGCCGCCCCCCACATAATCTGGCCGATGCGCTTCGTGCTGCCGCATTCGCCACAGGATCGCCCGGCCTGGCTCGTCCGTCTCGGCCTCTTCCTTTATGATCACCTGGGTGGCCGCAAGAAGCTCCCGGGCACCCGCACGCTTGATCTGCGCCGTGACCCCGAGGGTACGCCTATCCTCGACCAATACACCCGCGGCTTCGAATATTCAGACTGCTGGGTCGACGATGCGCGCCTCGTGGTGCTCAACGCGGTCGATGCCGCCGAGCGTGGGGCCGAGGTTCTAACCCGCACGGCAGCCGTCTCCGCTAGGCGCGAGAACGGCGGCTGGAGCATCACCACCAGGAACAGCGTCACCGGCGAAACCCGCAATTTCCGCGCCCGCTGTATCGCCAATGCCGCAGGCCCGTGGGTGTCCGACGTCATCGGCCGCGTGGCCGGTGCCAACAGCAGCCGCAATGTCCGGCTGGTCAAGGGCAGCCATATCATCGTGCCGAAGTTCTGGGCGGGCTCCAACGCCTATCTCGTGCAGAACCACGACAAGCGCGTGATCTTCATCAACCCCTATGAGGGCGACAAGGCGCTGATCGGCACGACCGATATCTCCTACGAAGGCCGGGCCGAAGACGTCGCGGCTGACGAGAAGGAAATCGAATACCTCCTCACCGCCGTCAATCGCTACTTCAAGGAAAAGCTCCGCCGTCAGGATGTGCTGCACAGCTTCTCCGGCGTGCGCCCCCTGTTCGACGACGGCAAGGGCAATCCGTCAGCCGTGACGCGCGACTACGTCTTCGATCTCGAAGAGACCGGCAACGCGCCGCTTCTCAACGTCTTCGGCGGCAAGATCACGACCTTCCGCGAGCTTGCCGAGCGCGGTATGCAGCGCCTGAAGCATATCTTCCCGCAAATGTCGGATAATTGGACGGAACACGCAGCGCTTCCGGGCGGCGATATGCCGAAGGCCGATTACGAGACCTTCTTCAATGGCCTGAAGGAAACCTATCCCTGGATGTCACGCACGCTTGCCGGTCACTACGGCCGCCTGTATGGCACCCGCACCCGCAAGATCGTTGGCAATGCAACGGGTCTCGAAGGCCTTGGCCGTCACTTCGGTGGCCATCTTTATGAGGCTGAGGTTCGCTATCTCGTTGCGAGCGAATGGGCGCTCACCCCCGAGGACGTGCTTAAGCGGCGCACCAAGCACTATCTGCACCTGACCGAGGCCGAGCAGGCCGCCTTTGCCGATTGGTTCGCCGGCGCGAATCTCGTTGCGGCCGCCTGAGGATACCGATCATGGCATTGACCCTTTCCTTGAACACCAATCCGCTCGTCAATCGTTTCGCCGAGCCTGATGACCTGATCGAAACCGTGGCGCGGGATTTGCGCATTCGTGACCTGCAGCTCACCCACGAATTCATCAATCCGAGCTGGCAAGCGCCCGTCATCCGCAGGCTGACCCGCGACATGTCCGCAGCACTCCAGCGCACCGGCGTCCGGGTGACCTCGGGCATGACCGGGCCTTACGGCCGGCTCAATCATTTCGGTCATCCAGATGCAGATGTTCGTCGCTACTATGTCGACTGGTTCAAGACCTTCGCCGATATCACCGCCGATCTCGGCGGGACTTCGGTTGGAACGCAGTTCGCGATCTTCACCTACAAGGATTTCGACGATCCCGCGCGGCGCGAGGAGCTGATCAAGATCGCCATCGACTGCTGGGCCGAGGTTGCCGAGCACGCCAAGTCGGCTGGTCTGTCATACGTGTTCTGGGAGCCGATGAGCATCGGTCGCGAATTCGGCGAGACGATCGCCGAGTGCATGAAGCTGCAGGACCGCCTGACGGCCGCCAACATGGCCGTGCCGATGTGGATGATGGCCGATATCGACCATGGGGACGTGACCTCGAGCAACCCCGATGATTTCGAACCCTATGCGTGGGCGCGTGCCGTGCCCAAGGTCTCGCCGATCATCCACATCAAGCAGAGCCTGATGGACAAGGGGGGGCATCGGCCCTTTACCGCCGAGTTCAACGCCAAGGGCCGCATCCAGCCGCCGGAGTTGCTCAAGGCATTTGCCGAGGGCGGGGCCAAGGATAACGAGATCTGCCTTGAGCTGTCCTTCAAGGAACGTGAGCCGAACGACCGCCAGGTGATCTCGCAGATCGCCGAAAGCGTCGCGTTCTGGGCCCCCCACATCGACACCGGCATCGCCGACCTGCATATCTGAGCGAAAGGCGAATCAAAAAAAGAGGCGGGATATGCGCGTGGGAAAATCGGGAGAAGACTGTCGATGAACGATCCGGAAGAATCGCTTGCGGTGCGAGCCGCCTGGCTGCATTACGCTGGCGGATTGACGCAGTCCGAGGTGGCCAAACGTCTTGGACTGCCCTCGGTGAAGACGCACCGCCTGATCGCGCGCGCAGTGGCCGAAGGTGTCGTCAAGATCAGCATCGAAGGCGACATCATCGAATGCGTGGCGCTGGAGAACAGCCTGTCTGAGCGCTTCGGCCTGCAATATTGCGAAGTGACGCCCTATGTTGGTGAAGACGAGTCGATCTTTCGCACACTTGGCCTTGCCGGCTCCAACTTCCTGAAGCGCGAGATCGAGCGTGGCGACAATACCGTGATCGGGCTTGGCCACGGACGCACGCTGTCGACCGCAGTGCATCTTTTGCCGCGCGTCTCCGCCCGTGACCTGCGCTTCGTCTCGCTCCTCGGCGGCTTGACCCGAAACTACGCGGCCAACCCCTACGACGTCATGCACCGCATCGCCGAAAAGACCGGCATGCCGGCCTATGTCATGCCCGTTCCGTTCTTCGCCAATACGGCTGAGGACCGCGAGGTGCTGTTGGCCCAGCGTGGCGTGAAGGAAGTGATGGACCTTGCAAACACCGCCACGCTCAAGCTGGTCGGACTCGGCACCGTCGACACGCATGCGCAGCTTGTGCAATCGGGCATGATCGAGGCGCGCGAGATCAAGGAAGTGGCGGCTGCCGGCGGTGTCGGTGAAATCCTCGGCTACTTCTTCGATGCCAACGGCCGCATTCTCGACACCGCGCTGACCGAGCGAACGCTCTCGGCCAACCTGCCGCAGCCGAGGACGGAGCGGTTGGTGGCGCTTGCCGGTGGCGGCGGCAAGGTTGAGGCGATCCGCGCGGTTCTGCGCAGTGGCAGCCTCCACGGGCTTATTACCGACGAACGCACGGCCGAAGCGCTTCTGCGCTAGCCGGATGATCAGATAGACGACGATAGGGAATAGGATTGCAGATGGCCAACTCACCGCGTTTCTGGATCGGCACCAGCTGGAAGATGAACAAGACGCTTGCCGAGGCGCAGAGCTTTGCGAGCGGCCTGAAGGCCGCGGATGGCGCGCGCGATCCGCGCATCCAGCGTTTCGTCATTCCGCCCTTCACGGCGGTGCGCGAGGCCAAGGCCATGCTGGCCGAGACTTCCGTCAAGGTCGGTGCGCAGAACATGCACTGGGCCGACGACGGCGCATGGACCGGCGAGGTGTCGCCGGTGATGCTCAAGGACTGCAACCTCGACATTGTCGAACTCGGTCACTCCGAGCGGCGGGAGTTCTTCGGCGAGACCGACGAAACCGTTGGGCTGAAGACCGAAGCGGCCGTCCGTCATGGTCTGATCCCGCTCATCTGCATCGGCGAGACGCTGGCCGACCGCGAGAGCGGCCGTGCCGCTGAGGTGCTTGCAACCGAGGTTCGCGGCGCACTTTCCAAGCTGACTGGCGCGCAGAAACAAGCCGAGATCCTGCTCGCCTACGAGCCGGTCTGGGCGATCGGCGTCAACGGCATTCCGGCGACGGCTGAATATGCCGATCAGCGCCAGGCCGAAATCATCGCTGTTGCCGAGCAGGTGCTGGGTCGTCGTATTCCTTGCCTCTACGGCGGCTCGGTCAACCCCGGCAATTGCGAAGAACTCATCTCAAGCCCACATATAGACGGACTTTTCATCGGCCGTTCGGCCTGGAACGTCGAAGGTTATCTCGACATCCTGGCGAAATGCGCCGCCAAACTTGACGCAAAACTCGAAGGAGAAAAAGCATGAAACTGGCAATCGCAGGAGACAGCGCGGGCGAAGGCCTCGCCAAGGTTCTCGCCGACCATCTGAAGGATCGCTACGAAGTGTCGGAAGTCTCACGCACGAGCGCGGGCGCCGATGCATTCTACGCCGGTCTTTCGGATCGCGTGGCGTCGGGCGTCATCGATGGCACCTATGATAAGGCAATTCTTGTCTGCGGCACCGGCATCGGCGTTTGCATTTCCGCCAACAAGGTCCCCGGCATCCGCGCCGCGCTGACGCACGACACCTATTCCGCCGAGCGCGCTGCACTGTCGAACAATGCCCAGATCATCACCATGGGCGCGCGCGTTATCGGACCTGAACTCGCCAAGGCCATCGCCGATGCGTTCCTGGCGCAGACCTTCGACGAAAACGGTCGCTCCGCCGGCAACGTCAAGGCGATGGACGAACTCGACGCGAAGTACAATCAGCGTTGATTGAATAAACCATACGGCCCGCGCCTTGCGGGCCGTACCTCCATGAGCGCGTTGACCAGGTCCGCGTTCATCGCGCAGCGGCCTTGCGCCGGCTGCCACGTTTCTCCACACGAATATCCAAACGCCACTGAAAACGACAATCGCCAGCCGCGTCGTTTCCATAAGCTCTTGACATCAAAGGGCGGCGAAGCCGGCTCTGATGATTTGAGACGGAGCGCCCTGTGACACACGAATTTTTATTCCCGCTTTCTCGCCGCCAAGCAATGCTTGCCGGAGCAACGATTTCATTCGCGATGGCCACACCGGCCTTTGCCGCTAAGCAAAAGACACCACACACTGCAAAAGGAGCAACTCCCATGACTGGGAACTTTGTGAAGACAAAAGACGGCGTTGAAATCTTCTTCAAGGACTGGGGTCCGAAGAACGCCCAGCCAATCGTTTTCCACCATGGCTGGCCGCTTTCATCCGACGATTGGGACGCACAGATGCTCTTCTTCGTCAGCAAGGGCTATCGCGTCATCGCCCACGATCGTCGCGGCCACGGCCGCTCCGCCCAGGTAAGCGACGGTCATGACATGGACCACTATGCCGCCGACGCGTCCGCCGTTGCCGAACACCTTGATCTGCGCAACGCCGTCCACATTGGCCACTCGACAGGTGGTGGCGAGGTCGCCCGCTATGTCGCCAAGTATGGTCAGCCGCAGGGACGTGTCGCCAAGGCCATTCTGGTCAGCTCGGTTCCTCCGTTGATGCTGAAGACGCCAGCCAACCCCAATGGCACGCCGATGGAAGTCTTCGACGGCTTCCGCACGGCGCTTGCCGCCAACCGCGCCCAGTTCTACATCGACGTCGCCTCCGGCCCCTTCTACGGGTTCAACCGGCCTGGCGCCAAGGTCTCCCAGGGTGTGATCAACAACTGGTGGCGGCAAGGCATGATGGGCTCAGCCAAGGCGCATTATGACGGCATCAAGGCATTTTCGGAAACGGACCAGACGGAAGATCTAAAGGCGATCACTGTGCCGACGCTGGTGTTGCAGGGCGATGACGACCAGGTCGTGCCCTACAAGGACGCCTCGCTCTTGCAGGCGAAGCTTCTGAAAAACAGCACTCTGAAGGTCTATCCCGGTTTCTCGCACGGCATGCTGACCGTGGATGCCGATGTGATCAACCCCGATCTGCTTGCCTTCATCAAGGGCTGATCGCGCATTGATCGATCACCGTGGCGTGCGTGGACGACTCATCTCGTCGGTCACGTACGCCCTGGTGCAAAATTTGGCTTTGCCGGAAGACCGATTGCGATTCTCGGATGTCTCTTATGCAAATTTATCTCTGCTCATTATCAGGGCAATGAGATACATAATTGGGCATTCAAAAAGGAGAAATGCAATGAATATCGCCAACAAGATTGTCGAGTACTTTCAGCTCGGCAGAGCATACCGCGAACTTTCCCGCCTTGACGACGCTGCCCTCAAGGACATCGGTGTTAACCGCTCCGATCTGAAGCGTCGCGTATACGGTCGCTGATCACATCACTACCTGATTGCTTCCGATGGGCCTGCTTAAGCGGGCCTTTATCGTTTTTAGGGCTTCACAATACGAATTCAGGGCGTTCGATACTGCCTATCCGCCCCCGAAAAATGCCCCGTCGTCGACGCCGCTCGCAGCCGGCTGATGCACTCGTGTTAACCTTTTGTTAACCAATTCATCGTTAATAAATCTCAACGATTTCTTAACGTAGATGACCAAGTTGCTAACAGACGCCCGCTCCATCCGTATCAAGGGCCGCTCGTTTCTGGCGGTGATGCTTTCGCCGGACCTGCCGCTCGATGACTGGCTGGTACGGCTGGATGATCTGGCCGCACGCTCGGCCGGTTTTTTCCTCGGGCGCCCGGTCGTCCTCGATATCAGTGAGCTTGATATTGACCGCGCGCAATTGAAAGAGCTGATCGCAGCGCTCGGCGAGCGCAATGTCAGCATTATGGGCATTGAAGGCGGGCGTCCTTCGCTGATCGGACCAGGTATGCCGCCGGCGCTCAAAGGCGGGCGTCCGGTTTCCGATTTCGAAATGCCGCAGAACGAGCCTGTTCTCGAAGCGCCACGCAAGCCTGACGCAATCGAGACGCGGCAAACTCCGCAGTCACTGGTTATCCGAGAGCCGGTTCGCTCTGGACAGTCGGTGATTTTCGCGGAAGGCGATGTGACCATCATCGGGTCGGTTTCATCGGGTGCGGAAGTCATCGCTGGCGGTTCGATCCACGTCTACGGTGCCTTGCGTGGACGGGCAATGGCGGGGTCGTTGGGTAATGCCTCGGCGCGTATCTTCTGCCGCAGGCTCGAGGCTGAACTGGTTGCCATCGATGGCATTTACAAAATGGCGGAAGACCTGGAGCCGGGGCTTCGCGGACAAGCAGTCCAGCTCTGGCTGGAAGACGACGCGATCAAGGCCGAGAAACTTAGCTGAGCCCAGGTTGGCCAGGATATTAGGAGAGAAAGATGGGGAAAGTCATCGTCGTCACTTCAGGCAAGGGCGGAGTTGGAAAGACAACCTCCACCGCGGCACTTGGAGCGGCTCTTGCACAGAGAAACGAGAAGGTTGTCGTGGTCGACTTCGACGTCGGGCTGCGTAACCTCGACCTGGTCATGGGCGCCGAGCGCCGGGTCGTTTACGACCTGATCAACGTCATCCAGGGCGACGCCAAGCTGTCACAGGCCCTGATCCGCGACAAGCGTCTCGAGACCCTCTTCCTGTTGCCTGCCTCGCAGACGCGTGACAAGGACAATCTGACGGCCGAAGGCGTGGAACGCGTCATGGCGGATCTTAAGCGCCATTTCGACTGGGTCATCTGCGACAGCCCCGCCGGCATCGAGCGCGGCGCGACACTTGCCATGCGCCACGCCGATGTTGCCGTCGTCGTCACCAATCCCGAAGTTTCGTCGGTTCGCGATTCGGACCGCATTATCGGCCTGCTCGATTCCAAGACGCTGAAGGCAGAGCGCGGCGAGCGCATGGAAAAGCATTTGCTGCTCACCCGCTATGATGCCAACCGCGCCGAGCGCGGTGACATGCTCAAGGTGGACGACGTCCTGGAAATCCTCTCTATCCCGCTGCTCGGGATCA
The DNA here is from genome assembly GCF_002338015.1 of Rhizobium sp. UBA1881. Classification (NCBI taxonomy): domain Bacteria; kingdom Pseudomonadati; phylum Pseudomonadota; class Alphaproteobacteria; order Hyphomicrobiales; family Rhizobiaceae; genus Rhizobium; species Rhizobium sp. UBA1881. Next base: position 36,550 of record NZ_DDHH01000150.1, on the reverse strand, counting down.
TTCCCGAAAGCATGGACGTTTTGCGCGCGTCCAACATCGGCGCCCCGGTCACGCTCGCAGACACCAAGAGCGCGCCCGCCATGGCTTACTTTGACGCCGCACGCCGCCTGGCCGGCGAAGAAGTGGCGATGACAGTGCCGGGTGAGAAGCGTGGTATCTTCGGCAAGATTTTTGGAAGGAAGGCCGCATGAGCATTTTTCGGCTTTTTGGAAAACAGAGAACCGCACCGGCTGCCCGCGAGCGCCTGCAGGTGCTCTTGGCTCATGAGCGGTCCTCGACCGGCTCGGATCTGATTTCGGTTCTGCGTGAGGAAATCCTCGCGGTCATCGCCAAGCATGTGCAGGTCGACAGCGACCGTGTGCACGTCAAGATGGATCGCGATGAGCACATGTCGATCCTCGAGATCGACGTTGAAATCCCGCTGAACGCAGCCCGTGCTGCCTGAGCGAAAATAGGGCAGGCGGCATATCGGTGCCGCCTTTCCATGGCCAGAAGGTTGGCTTAGTCCCGGCCAATCGGCAAGCTACCAGTTATTCTTGGCCAGTTCCCACTCGCCATCAGCGCCGATTTCAACGCGCTTGTTGCCGCGGTAAAAGACCGGTTTGCCGGACTTCTTGTCGATCGCGAAGCGGCTCGGCGAAAACTTCGCCTTCTCCTTGCCGTCCAAGGCAAGCGTCAGCGCTTCCTTGAACTTCCCGTTTTTGCATAGTGCCATGAACTGGGCTTCATTCATCGGAGCACTCCTTATCGACGCATGCCGTTGTTTGACCGCCCTACGCGGCCGCAATGGTTGAGAGCAGTGACCTACTGCAGACACATGGCGTTCCGCAAGCCGAATGTCACCTCAGCGTCCGCCCGCGATCATGCGCCGGGCCGACGATGAACGGGGCGGATGGCTTCGCCCCATCACCGATTTGCCGATGTCCTGTCCCTACGAAGGCATGCTAGGTCGCCCCGATCAACCCGCCATTAGTCCAGTCACGCCTCGCCTCCAGTAGCCCGCAGCCAGCGTCTGGTCGCGTCCGCAGGCCAGCGTGTCGCGCCAATATTCGCGGATCTCCTTGGTGGCCTCGTTCTCGGAGGCAAACCAACCGAAGCCAGACAAGCCCGTCGGCCATTGCACGGCTCGGATCGCGCGAACCAATTCGCCGTGCTCGCCACTGGGAATGCCGTTGCGATGGATCCAGCGAAGTTCGATCCCCTCGGGATGAGCGATCGGCTGTTCGTCGGTCGCTTGCGCGACTTCGACGAAGGCGTGGCCGCGCGCATCAGCCGGCAGTCGTTCGAGGATGCGGCTGAGTGCCGGCAATCCGGTCTCGTCGCATCCCATGATGTACCAGTCAGCCGGTCTTACAGGACGGCCTAGCGGCCCCATGATGCCGACCACGTCGCCTTCCTTGGCGTGCATGGCCCAGGCGCAGCCGACACCTTCGTGCGCGCTATCGCCATCGCCGTGGACGACGAAATCGACGTCGATATAGCCTGCCTTCGCGTCCATCTTGCGAATGGTGTAAACGCGCGCCACCGGCTTTTGCTCTTCCGATGGCCAGAATGTCAGGCCGTTTGGCCCGGCGATCGGCCATACCGGCTCGGGAATGTCCGCCGTCGGAAAATACATGCGGATGTGCATGCTGCTGGGGTTGTCGAAGCGCTCGAGGTTGCTGCCCGTCAGGCGCACGCGTCGCATGCCAGGCGTGACCTGCCAGGCGCGCTCGACCCGCATCAGCCGGAAGGACGAGAGTGTCGTGTCGCCGGCGAGGTCGCCCGTCCAGACGAATTGCGGCTTTTCACTCTTCGCATAGAGTTCAACGGCAACACCGAGAAGCTCCTTGGCGCGGCGAAGGCCCTCTTCATCAGGCGACGAGGCTTCCATCGTCAGCTGTTCGGATGTCATGTCGAAGCGCGCGGAGGCGAAAGGGAATTCGAAGGTCACACTGTCATCGGTCTGTACGACGGCGGCATCGAAGCTCGCCAGCCGGTCGACGATCAGGTGCAAATATTCAGGCAGCTTCAGCAGGCGGATGTCAGTGCTGCAGCGTAATCGTGTGGGTTCGGTCATCGGGTATCACCTCGGGTAAACGACCGGGGAATGGCAAGCCATCCCCGATGGGACATCGGACACCCCGATCCCGCCCGTGGAATGATCCCGGAGCTCGTGTTGTTGCCATAACCTTTTGTACCTGCCCTGAAGTGCGCATGCACGGAACGGTATAGGCCACGTGTCGCCGGTTTTCTACACCCATGCCGGCTTTAGACGTCCGCAATCTTGCCAATCCGCAAGGAGGTGGGCGAATTCGGCTGACCGGTTAGTGAGGCATGCGCCGGGCATATGAGACTAAGTGCAACCGGCGTATCATTGCGCGCGACGCGCCATCCCTGATAAAGCCGGTTGCTGGAGGCCTAATCCGAGAACGCGGGAAAACGATCAATGGCGACACTGCGCCAAGTTGCTGAACGTGCGGGCTGCTCGACGGCGACGGCGAGCCGCGTTCTGAACCATAGCGGCCCGGTCAGCCCCGCGATGGTCGGCAAGGTGCGCAAAGCGGCTGGCGAACTTGGTTATCGCGCTCCTGGAGCGACCGCCAAGGGCGGCCGGCGACCCGTCATCGGCGTCCTCGTGCCGAGCCTCACGAACCCTGTCTTCGCCGCATCCCTGTCGGGTATCCAGAATCGCATGCTTAGCGCCGGTCACAGTGTGCTGATTGCTCAGTCCAATTATGATCCGCTGCAGGAAGCGGACGCCGTGTCGGGCTTGATGAGCGAACGGCCGACCGGATTGATCTTGACCGTCTGCAACGGCCTGACCAGTCAGGCGCTACTGGTAGATCTGCCGCCGACAGTGCTCTTGCACAATCTGCCGACGGAGCGCCATCCGGCTGCCGTCACTGTCGATAATTTCGCGGCAGGCCGGGACCTTACGCGCTACTTGCTGCAGATGGGGCATGAGCGGATATTGTTCGTCTCGGGCAGCTTCGCCGCTTCCGACCGTGCCGCGCGCCGCTACCAAGGCTATATCGAAGCGTTGCGGGAAGTCGGGAAGCGGCCGCTTGCTGCCATGCAGATCTCCTTTGTTTCGGAATACGACCAGATCGATATCCTGACCGCCATCAGGGATGGTCGCCCGACCGCGATTATCGGATCCAATGACCTTCTGGCGCTTGGGGTGATCGCAGCGCTCCGTCGCGAGGGCCTCTCCGTGCCGCAAGACATGTCGGTGGCAGGCTTCGATGGTATCGTGATCGGCCGGCTGGTCGATCCGCCTTTGACCACGATGAACATGCCGGATGCGAGCATGGGCACGACAGCGGCGTCTCTGCTCCTCGACATGGTCGAAAACGCCGCGCCCGACCGACATCTGGAGCTTGCCTTTTCGCTAAACAAGGGCGGGACGGTCCGCGATCTGAACCAGTCATCCAAATAGGAAAGCCGCCGCACGAGGTGCGACGGCCAGGCATGATCATCAGGTCGAGCTTAGCTTAGCTGCGCGGCAGCATGCCTTCGACGTCGGCGGCTGCGTCGTCGAGTGCTTCCTTCGGTGCCGAAGACTGGTCGACGATGCGCGAGAGGTTGTCGACGATCGTCTGGGTGACGCGAACACCGTTGGAGCCCGGGAAAGCGTACCACGGAACCATCAGCGGCATCTGCTTCAGGCCGGCGTGGAACAGCGGATTCTTGGTGTAGAAATCGCCCAGATAGTCTGGCGACTTGGCGGCCAGTTCGTTGTTCGGAACGTAGCCGGTGCCGGGGACGACGACCGAGGCGCCGTAAGGACCTGCCGCGAACTTGGCGAACTTCCAGGCGGCTTCCTGCTTGGCGGCATCCTTGGTCAGGATCACGACGGCGTTGCCACCGGTCGGTAGGTGGCCCTTGGCGGGGTCGAGCAGCGGCAATGGAGCCGTGCGCAGGTCGAACTTGTCGCCAACGTTCTTGATGGTGTTGCGCAGCGCGCCTGTTGTCTGGAACTCGAAACCGACCTTGCCGGCCGCGAAGGCCTGCTCGCCGGCAGACTTCGTAAACACCGGCAGGCCGCCTTCCTTGACCATGCGCTCGATCACTTCGCCGGCCTTCTGGCCTTCTGGACCGTTGAAGGTGACTTTGCTCTCGTCTTCGCTGAGCATGGAGCCGCCGGCGCCGAACAGCAGCGCCGAGAACATCCAGTCGTCGCCCTGCCAGCGGAAGTCGATACCATCGACGCCGTTGCCGAGCGCCTTGATCTTACCGCCGAGCGCGATCACTTCGTCCCAGGTCTTCGGCGGGTTCTCGGGGTCGCCACCGGCAGCCTTAACGAGATCGGCGTTGTAGTACATGATCGGGGTCGAGGTCGCGAAAGCGAGGCCGATCTGCTTTCCCTTGACCTGGGCGAGCTTCAGGATCGTGTCCGAGAAGCCCTGCTCGGCCATGTTGCCGTCTTTCTTGACGAGCGGGCCGAGGTCGACGGCGACATCGCGCTCGTCGATCATGCGCAGGCGGTTCAGCCCAATGAAGGTCAGATCAGGCATTTCCGACGTGCCGACCTGGCGAAGGATCGTCTGGATGCCTTCTTCATAGGTGGCGGACGGGCTTGCGAACTGGATCTTGATATCCGGGTTTTCTTCCATGAACTTCTTCGAGATCGTGTCCATCACGTCCTTGAAAAAGCCTGGCATCGGATAGTGGACCGTCAGCGTCGTCTCGGCAAAAGCCGGCACGGTTGTCGCCATCGAGATGGCCGCTGCGGCGAGAAGCTGGGTGATACGTTTCATCGCTCGTTCTCCTGGATTGAGGCGACCGGTCAGCCTTTGAGACCGGTCATGGTGATACCCTCGACGAAGCGCTTCTGCGCGAGCAGGAATGCGGCGACGAGGGGAAGGGTAATGATCATGGTGGCGGCCATCAGCGCGCCATAGTCGTCACCGGCCTCGGCGGCGCGGAAATACATCAGTCCGAGGGGCGGCGTGGCGTAGTCCTGCTTGGTGATGACGACGAGAGGCCAGTAGAGGTCGTTCCAGTGGGCGACGACCGAAAAGATCGAGAAGGCGGTGACGGCGGGCCAGGCATTTGGGACGATGACGCGCGCGACAATCCCGAGTTCCGACATGCCGTCCAGGCGTGCCGCATGGATCAGATCGTCGGGCATCGCCCGGAAGAACTGAAGGAACATGAAGATCGCAAAGACCGAGATCGAGAACGGAGCCACCAGCGCAGTGTAGCTGTTGAGCAGCGACAGACTGTTGAAGCCCACATAGAGCGGCAGGGCGGTTGCATGGATCGGCACCAGTAGGCCAAGCATGACGAGAACCATCATCAGCCGCGCCGCGCGGAACTTCAGCTTTGCCATGGCGTAGGCGCAGGGAATGGCGATCAGCACCTGGAAGAAGAAGATCAGCCCGCAGACCAGCACCCCGTTCCACAGTAGCGTTCCCATCGGTACGCGGGTCAGTGCCTTGGTGAAGTTGGCGACGTAGTAGAAGTTGGTCGGGATCAACGACAGGGCGGAGGTGAAGATCTCGCTCTGCGCCTTGCCTGCCGTCGACAGCATGAAGACATAGGGCGCGAGGAACAGCAGCGCGCCGAAGGAGAGCAGCGCCAGGCGGCTGACGCGGCCGAGGGTCCACCGGTTGGTGGTCATCGTGTTTACGCTCATGAGTAGTGCACCCGACGGTCGAGAACATTGTACTGGAGGAAGGTGAGCACCATCAGGATGGCGAGGAACACCACCGTCATCGCCGATGCATAACCGACGCGCAGATAGACGAAACCTTCCTGGTAGATGCTGAAGAGCAGCACTTCGGATGCATGGTTCGGCCCGCCTTGAGTGAGGGTCTGGACTGTTTCGAAGACCTTCACCGAGTTGATGATGCTGATCGTCGTGACGAACAGCGTCGTCGGTCCGAGCATCGGCCAGGTCACCAGACGGAACCGATCGAAAGCCGAGCGGGCGCCATCGACTTCGGCAGCCGCATAGAGCTCACGCGGAATGGCGGTGAGACCGGCGAGGAATAGCACCATGTTGAAGCCGACGGACTGCCAGACACCGATGATCGACAGGCTGTAGAGCACGGTGCTCGAGGCTGCCAGCCAGTTGGGGCCGGGAATGCCGACCAGCGCCAGCAGGCTGTTGATCGGCCCGATGGTCGGGTGGAAGAGATATTGCCACACGGTTGCCATGGCGACGATCAGCGATGCCACCGGCAGGAAGTAGACCGTGCGGAAGAAGCTGCGCGCGGTGGTCTCGCTTTCGATCATGAGAGCGACGACAAGGCCGAGGACAATCGAAACAGGGGCCACGATCGCCGTATAGCAGGTCGTGTTCCACAAGGCCTTGCGGAAGGCGCGATCGTTGATCAGGTGCGCATAGTTCTCGAAACCGACAAAGCGGAACTTGCCCATGCCGAGCTCAAAATCGGTGAAGCCGAGCAGGACGACGGCAACCACGGGCAGGAGCACGAAAACAAAGATCAGGATGATGGCGGGCAGTGCCAGGAGCCAGGCGGTGCGCGCTTCGTTGCGTTCGCGTGCTGCCGTGGTCTTGCGGGTTGCAGGTGCGTCCATGGCGATACTAGCCATGAGCCTTCTCCAAAGTCGCTTCGATGGTAATCGGGCTTGCTTTCAGGCGGCTGCCGTCCTCTGCAAAAACCATCGCCTTGTCCGCCGACAGCGAGAGAGAAACAGGCATTCCCGCCGAGACACCGCTGGCCTCCGCCGGCGAGAGCTTGGCGATCATGATTTCGCCGATCGCATCGAGCTTGCAGTAGAGGATGACCTCGGAGCCGAGGAACTCGATGCGCTCGACCTTCGCCGCGAGACCGTCCTCACGATTATCCGCCAGACGGACAAATTCGGGGCGGACCGCCAGGCTGACCGGCGTGCGGGCTGCGATCGGAGTGTGCAGGCCGAGCCTGACGCCGCCGAAGGACACCAAGCCGCTTTCGGCGAGCGCCGGCACGACATTGATGCGTGGCTGGCCGACGAAGCGGGCAACCTCGAGATGCGCGGGGTCATCGTAAATGACCTGCGGGCTTGCCAGCTGAAGCAGGTTGCCGCTGATCATCACGGCGACGCGGTCGGCCATCGACAGGGCCTCGGCCTGGTCGTGGGTAACGTAGACGGTCGGCACGCCGGCGCGCCGATGCAACTCCACGATCTCGCCGCGGGCGTGGACGCGCAGGTTCGCATCGAGGTTGGAAAGCGGCTCGTCCATCAGGAACACGCTCGGATGGCGCACCATGGCGCGCGCCAGAGCCACACGCTGGCGCTGGCCGCCCGACATCTGGCCCGGCTTTCGGTCGAGCAGATGGTCGATCTTCAGCGACCTCGCCATTTCGGCGACATCACGCGCGATCGCCGCGCTGATTGCGCGCTGGCCGGGAAGCATGGAGCCGACGAATGGCAGGCGCTGCGCACCGGAGAGGCGGCGCATGGCGAGCGGAACGGCAATGTTCTGGCCGGCCGTCAGATGGGGATAGAGCGCGTAGGACTGGAACACCATCGCGATGTTGCGATCGGCGGCCGCAATCGCTGACATGTCCTCGCCACCGATGATGATCTGGCCCTGGTCGGCGTGATCGAGGCCGGAAAGGATGCGCAGCAGCGTGCTCTTGCCGCAACCCGACGGACCGACCAGCGCGATGAACTCGCCCGGCTCGACGTCAAGGCTGACGCCCTTGAGGATGGCGTTGCCGGAGAAGGATTTGGTGATGCCGCGAAGGGAAAGCGCGCTCATTGCGCTCGCTCCCGCTGCTTCTTCGGCGCTGCCTGCGGGTAGACCTCTTCCACGACATCGTCGAGGAAGTAGGCGGTCATCCCTGGTACGGCGACCAGTTCGGTCGTGACGTCGTCACCAAGCTCGTGCACGGCCGCACCCACCAGGCGCTCTCCCGGCATTTCACGTTCCATCGTGTCGAGGATAAAGGCTGTCGGCGGCGCCCAGACGACCGAGGTCTGGCCGAACTCGCCCTTCCACGTCCAGTGCAGGTGCCCACTGCCGAAGAGCGCGACGTCGTGAGCGGCGATCAGGTCGTAAAGCTTGCGGCGCTGCATCGGGCGTACGCTCCAGTAGCCGGTGTCGCCTTCATTGGCGTCGTCTACGAATAGCGGTTTGTGCGCGAAGATTGCGACGCGGCGCTCACCGCGCTCGGCGAGCGTCTTCTGCAGCCAGTCGAACTGTGCCTGTTCTTCTGCATCCTCGAAGCCCATGAGCAGGCTGTTCAGACCGATGATGCGCCAGTTCCCGATATCCTGCGCGAAATAGTCGGGGCCGACGAGATTGCGCCAGCGGGCGAGACGCTCCGCATTGACCGGCTGGGCCGAGCCCGGGAGGTGTCCGACATCGTGATTGCCGGGAACGATCAGCATGGGGATCGACACCTGGCGCATCAGTTCCATGGAAAAGGCCAGATCTTCGTCCTTGTCGGCGCCGTCAACGCTGAGGTCACCGGTGTGCACGATGAGGTCAGCGCCGGTTTCCTCGATCCAGCGGAGCAGGGGCGCCCAGTTGCCGTTGAAATGCGGCTTGTTGGGGCTCAGATGTGTATCGGTAATATGGATGATCTTCACGGCGCTTCTCCAATTCCACACGCCGGCCAGGCTGCGGCCAGCGACGTCTTCGGCGCCTCTTTAAAGCGATCATGTGTCGGGGGCGTAACACGGCTTTCCAACCGCGTTTCATTTTCGTCATCGAATTGTCACCGCGCATTCGAGCCTTTCTCTAGGGCCCGTTCAGGACCGACACAGCGCAGGGATCATCCATTCGATGCAGTGGACCGCGGGAACGCGCCAACCGTCATCTAACTGTAAAGGAAACATTCTAACTAGCTGCTGGACAGATTGCACAGCTGTGCAACGGGAGTTGAGAGATGGTTCAAGGCGCGTTTTTGGAATTGCGGTCGGTTGCCTGCAGATATGGCAACACCCAGGTTCTGGAGGACATAGACCTCAATATCGAGCGCGGGGAATTCGTCGCCTTGCTCGGGTCATCAGGCTGCGGAAAGACGACACTGCTGCGCGTCCTCGCCGGCTTCGTGACGCCGTCCTCGGGATCGGTCTCCGTGCGCCATCGCGAGGTGACGCACCTGCCGCCCGACAAGCGCGGGATGGCGCTCGTCTTCCAGTCCTATGCGCTCTGGCCACATATGACGGTAGCGCAGAATATCGGCTATGGCTTGAAACTGAAGAAGGTCCAGCGCAGCGAAATCGACAAGCGGGTCTCCGCCATGCAGTCTCTTCTGGGGCTGGATGGACTGGGAGCACGAAAGCCGGCGGCCTTGTCCGGCGGTCAGCGCCAGCGCGTCGCGCTCGGCCGTGCCTTGGCGGTTGATCCCGAGATCCTGCTGCTTGACGAGCCGCTTTCCAATCTCGACGCCCGCATAAGGCTTAGCGTTCGCCACGAGCTCCGCGCACTGCAGAAGCGCCTTGGCATCACCGCCGTTCACGTGACGCATGATCGCGAAGAAGCGATGGTGATGGCCGACAGGATCGTGATCCTCAATGCCGGTCGGATCGCTCAGCAGGGCACGCCTGAAGACGTCTACAACAGGCCGGCCTCGGCCTTCGTCGCCGCCTTCATGGGCGCCGAGAACGTGATCTCGCTGACTGGCGCGCCTGATGGCAACGACTTCGTTATCGCCGCGGGCCCAACGAATGCCGTCGGCCATGTCGCTCTGATGGGGCGGGACCTCGTGCAAGGCACCGTCGAGGCGCGCTTCCGGCCGGAGGCGGCGCAAATCCTCGCTGCCGAGACAGCGGTTGTCGGGTCGGGCGTTACGCTCGATGGCGAGATCGCAGCCGTGAGCTATCCAGGTGGCCATTGGCGCCATGCCGTTCGTGTCGGCGACCGCGAGATCATGGCGGACGCTACCCGCGCATTTGAGCCGGGCGAGCGCGTCCGCGTTCATGTGCCAGCCGAGGCTCTGTTTCTCTTCAATTCGCCGAGCACCGAGCCGGCAAACGCCATTTCCCAGGTTTCGCCCGGGAAAGGCCACGCCTGACCTTTTGATGCCTGACTTTCAGAACCTCACATTTTCATAACAAGGAGAAGCCTGATGCAGAGATTGACGTATGCCGCTATCGCCGTTGCTCTCGCGACGTTGCCGGTAAAGGCCGAAGAGCTGACGGTCGCCACCGCAGGCGACCAGAACATGGTCGATTACATCAACCAGTATCTCGGACCGTTGTTCGAGAAGGCCAATCCGGGCGACACGGTTCGCGCCGTCGGCACCGGTCCCGGTGATGCAGGCTCGCAGAAGATCCTGGAGCGTTTCGACGCGCAGGCAGCGGCCGAAGCCAAGGTCTGGGATGTCGACGTTGCCGTCGTGCACGAAAAGTTCGCCGGCCCGATGGTCCAGAAGGGTTACCTCGAGAAGTATCGCGGCAACATTGATACCGGCAAGCTGGTGACCCGCGGCAACGCGAAGAACGCGCTCGGCTCGGATGTCGATGGCTTCGTCATGCCGATGTTCAACAGCCAGACGGCGATCGCCTATAACCCGGCACTGGTTGCGAACCCGCCGAAGAGCTACGCGGAACTCGCCGAATGGGCAAAGGCTCATCCGAAGCAGTTCGGGTACAACGGCATCAAGGGCGGCGCTTCTGGCGTGTCCTTCGTCATGGGCTGGGTCTATGCCTTCGGCGGTGGCGATGCCAACAACCTGATGACGGGTCCGTTCAAGCAGGAAGAAACCACCAAGTGGGACGGCGCCTTCAAGAGCCTGGCCGATTTCACCAAGAACGCCACGCTGACGCCTGGTAACGCCGGCACGCTCGATCTTCTCAGCCGCGGCGAAATCGCCATGGGCCCTGTCTGGGTCGACATGTTCTACAGCTGGCAGGCCAATGGCCAGCTGCCGCCGGAAATGAAGCTGGTGCTGCCGGCCCCGGGTATGCCCGGCCAGCCGATGCACTATGTCGTTCCTGAAAAGTCGGGCCACAAGGCGCTTGCGGAAAAGTTCATCGCGCTCGCCACCAGCCCGGAAGTTCAGGCCGAAGGCATCGTGAAGCGCTTCAACTGGTATCCGGGTATCGACGCCAACTTCGTCAAGCCGAAGCTCGACGACGCGACCTGGAACAAGCTCTTCGTCGACATCACGCCTGACGATCTTGCCAACAACGGCAAGCCTTTCCCGATCGCGCCTTACAATACCGCGATCCTCGAAGCCTACGAAAAGTCCGTAAAGTAAGTCTGCGAACCGCCTTCTCTCCCGGGGGAGGGCGGTTCGATTGACCGGATGAGAGGTGGCACGCGGTGTCGTCGTCCTTTTCGGCGGCGCTCGTCTCTGTCACCGCCTCCTCTCATCCGCCTCGCTCGCGTCTCAAGGTCGTAACATGTCGAAACGCCTACTTGGTCTCCTGCTTGTCCTGCCCGCGCTGGCGGTCATTGCAGCCCTGTTCATTCTTCCGTTGATCATGTCGGCGGTCGGCGCCTTCAGGGTGGAAGGTGGAGCGCTCGGCTTCGACAATTTTGTCAAGACCTTCGACCTCTACACCAGCGACATCGTCTTCACCGTTGTTATCGTTGGCCTATCGACCGTGTTGATCGGCATCGGCGCGATCGCGATTGGCGGCTATCTGACGCTCGGCGAACATCCGCGCGCCGTCGCGATCCTCCGCTGGCTCTATCGCTGGCCGATGTTCATTCCGTTCATCGTCGTCGGCCAGATCCTGCGTACCTTCCTCTCCAAGAACGGCATGATGAACAACACTGCCGTCAGCCTCGGCCTGATGAACCCACTCGATGCCGTGAGTTTCCTCGACTGGCGCGGCATCGTCATCGCTTTCGTCTGGAAGCAGACGCCGTTCGTGGCATTGCTGGTCGCCGGCGCGATGGCCTCCATCAATCGCAATACCATCGAGGCGGCCCGCAATCTCGGCGCGTCGAAATTACGACTGCTGTTGGAGATCATCGTCCCACAGGTCGCCGTCACGCTCACCGTCGGTCTGATCCTCTCTTTCGTCACCATGATGTCGGTGCTTTCGGTGCCTTTGATGATCAACGCGCAATCGCCGACCATGCTCACCGCCGATATCGCTTTCCGCGTCAACGCCTATGGCGACTACGGCGTTGCCAACGCGCTCGGCCTGGTCTCGCTGGTGCTGGCGTCCTCCGTCGCCTGGATTTATCTCCGCCAAAGCCTGAAGGAGCGCGCGTGATGACGACGATTTCTCGATCACGAGCCTCTCTTGCTGGCCTGTGGTGGGTGCCGCGCGGCATCGTCTTCGGACTGATGGCCTTCTTCATCTTCGGCCCGCTCGCCAATCTGGTTTTGTGGACAGTTGCCGAGAAATGGTACTTTCCGCATAGCCTGCCGCTGGAATACGGCTTCAGCTCGTGGGTGAAAGTCTTCGCGCCGCGGGGCGGGGCGCTGGATTCGCTGCGCAACTCACTTGTCGTTGCGGTCTTCACCGTCATCGTCTCGCTTCTTCTCGCCATCCCGGCCGGCTATGCGCTGGCGCGGCTGAAGCTGCCGCTGCGCAGCGCGATCCTGCTCGCCTTCCTCATCCCGCAAGCCTTCCCGAACCTCACGGTCTATGTGAACGTTGCGCGCATCTTCTACGAGATTGGCCTCAACGGGACGATCCCAGGTGTTGTCCTCGTGCATGTCTCGCACGGCCTGGTTTACGCGGTGTGGATCGCCACGGCGGCCTTCTCGGCGATCGATGCGGAGCTGGAGCAGGCTGCGCGCGTAACCGGCGCGGGCGCCATGCGTACCTTCTTCGATATCACCCTGCCGCTTGCCGCTCCCGGCCTGATGGCAAGCGCGATTTTCGTCTTTCTGGAAAGCCTTGATGAGTTCACCGGCAGCTACTTTGTCGGCGCGCCTGATGTGAACATGCTGCCGCTGCTGCTCTACACGACGGCCTCAGGTGGCAACTATCAAATCGCCTCGATCACGGCTCTGCTTCTCCTCATCCCGTCGCTTGTCTTCATGCTGATTGTCGAGCGGTTCCTGAAGGCGGATGTGATATCACGCGTCGGACACTGAGGCTTAAACCGCTAGTGGCGGCTAGTTGGCCGGAGCGACCTTGTAGACGTCGTCTCCGACAAAGACGATGACATAGCCGCCACGCCCGGCTGCCTTCGTCGCCCACGACGTCAGCTGGCTGGCGTATGGCTCCTCGCGCCACGACTGCGGGTGGTCGGGATCGACAAGCACCGTGAGTTGATCGCCCTGACCGTACACCATCATCTTCGCGACGACAGGGTCCCATTGCGGTCCAAGCTTAGGGTCTGTCATCCATGCGCAGAGAAAATCGCGACAGAGATCCGGACGGTCGTCGTAAATGAGGCAGCCCTGTCCCGTCACGCAGTTCACGCACAGGGCATTCGCAGGCTTCGAGAGCTGATCGATCTCCGGCAGCCGGCAGCACAAGGTGCAGGTGCCGCAGGCGCGGGATTCCATGACGGATGTCACTTGATTGGTCATCGCTGGCAACGGTTCACATCCCGCTTCCTTCGGGAAGACCTGATCTCGGTGCGATCGTGACCTCCGCACCATAGGCCTCACGCATGTCATGCTCCTCGCCCGGCCCGCGATCGGCGGCGTGGTGGAGCAGTGTCGAGGCGTATCCCTGCGCATTCGATCCCTGGATTAGCGTCACGTCTGCATTGCCGGGATTATAGGATCGCTCGAACCAGTCGACCGGTTGCTGCAGGAAGTTCATTTCGAACGCCCGGTTGGTGACACCGTGGCCGACGATGACGACGGTGTCGTCTCCATCGCGGCTGTCGTGCAGTGCCGTCTGGATGAACAGGCGCATGCGCTGGGCGACATCGGCGCGGCTCTCGCCATCGGGCGGTCGTGCGTAGAATTTTCCACTATTGTTGCGCAGCCTTGCCCATTTCTCGAATTCGTCGGGAAACTTCTGCCTCTGCTCCGCGTGGTCGTAGATCTCGGTGAAGAGGCCGAAATCCTGCTCGCGCAACAGATAGTCTTCGCGGACCTTGCCTATGAGGTTGGGCGACAGAACCGAAACAAGGGCATCCTTGGTCTGGCGCGTTCGCAAGAATGGGGAATACCAGATCTGCAACTGCGGGACGTCGGCCAACGTCTTCAGGTGGGAGGCTATCGCCTCGGCCGCGCCAATCGCCTGCCGGTGTCCCCATCTGGTCAGCGGGACATTGTGATCGCCGAACTGGCCGTAAGCCCGCTCATCAAGATTGCCGAGGGATTCGCCGTGGCGAACAAGAAATATGCGCATCATGCGGCCCAGAATGTCCGAAATGGAATCGTCTTATCATGACCGCTGCGCGCTTGATGGGCAACGCCGGGGATGTCGGGCCCAAGGGCCCGACCCGCTATCGACGTCGGCGCAGCTCGCTGCGCAGGACGAAAACCAGAAGGCCGGCCACCATCGCGGCAAGCGCGAACCAGGTCAGCGCATACTGGAGATGGTTGTTGGGGAAGCTCACCTGCGTCAGCCCCCCGACGGGAAAGCCACCCGGATTGGCGGTGGCAACGGCGTCGATGAAGTATGGGGCGATATCGGTGACGCCCCGCTTTGCAGCCATCGCCTCCACGTCGCGCGAGTACCAGCGATCGTTCGCCGGATCGTTCGACTTGATGAAGGTGCCGCCCGGCTCGTTGAGACGTAGTAAGCCGGTAATCTTGACCGGGCCGGAGACCTGACCCTCAAGGCGCGTGTTCACGTCGCGTTTGTCCGTCGGCACGAAGCCGCGGTTGATCATCACGGATGTCCCGTCGGCAAGCGTCAGGGGCGTGATCACCCAATATCCGGCGCCCAGCGTCGTGGCCGCGAAGACGAGGCTTTCCTTGTCGTTCTGCAAGGCGCCTTCAGCCGTGACGCGGCGGTATTCGTCATTTTCTTTTGTGATATTTCCCCAGTCAGCGCGGGCGGGGGCGGCCAACGGTTCGGCATGGATGCGCTGATCGACACGGGCGATCAGATCCAGTTTCCAGGCGCGGCGTTCGACCTGCCAGACACCAAGCGCGAAAACCGCACAAAGGACGACGACGAGGAAGCCGCAGAAGATCGTAAGTGCGATCGCCGAACGACGTTTGGGAGCTTGGTCTGCAGGGGAGTTTGTCAAGGTCTTGAACCGTAACGGGCGGCGTTGCCGCCGCCCGTCCATTGTGCCCGTCAGGGCATGTTTTTCATCATTTCCGGGTTCATCGGCATCATGTTCGTATTGAGATGATGCATGACCCAGAGCGAGCCGGAGAGTGCGATAACCACGAGCAGGATCGTGAAGATCAGCGCCAGCAACGTCCAGCCACCCTCGGAGCGAGAGTTCATGTGCAGGAAGAAGATCATGTGAACGACGATCTGGATCACGCCGAAAATCATGATCAGCGCAGCAGTGACAGCCTTGTTGTCGAAGACGCCGGCCATGACGAGCCAGAATGGAATGGCCGTCAGGATGACCGACAGGACAAAGCCGATCATGTAGCTCTTGAAGGTGCCGTGAGCGGCTTCATGCCCATGGCTGTGCCCATGATGGGCTTCGTGAGCATCCTCGTGTGCGGGTGCGTGCGAACTCATCCGAGTACTCCCATAAGATAAACAATCGAGAAGACGCCAATCCAGACCACGTCGAGGAAGTGCCAGAACATCGAAAGGCACATCAGGCGACGCTTATTCTCGGGGATCAGGCCATGCATCGAAACCTGCACCATCAGCGTCACCAGCCAGATGATGCCGAAGGTCACGTGCAGACCGTGGGTCCCGACCAGCGTGAAGAAGGCCGACAAGAACGCCGAACGCTGCGGCCCCGCACCTTCATGGATCAGGTGGATGAACTCGTAGAGTTCGAGCGCGATGAACACGGCGCCAAACACGCCGGTGACGGCGAGCCAGAACAGTGTTTCAGCCTTTTTCGCTCGCTCCATCTGCAGCATGGCGAAGCCATAGGTGATGGAGGAGAGCAGCAGCATGGAGGTGTTGACCGCCACCAGCGGCAGATCGAAGAGATCTGCCGGCGATGGGCCGGCCGCATAGCTGCGGCCGAGAACGGCGTAGGTTGCGAACAGGATCGCGAAGATCAGGCAGTCGCTCATCAGGTAGAGCCAGAAACCCAGCATGGTGCTGTTTTCGGGGTGATGCTCTTCCGTCAGGTAGAATTCGGGCTTCTCAGCCGTGTCGATTGCAGAGTTGCTCATGATCTTACACCTGCTCGGCAAGCAGCTTGGTGCGCTTGTCTTCCGTTTCCACGACTTCCTCTACGGGGATGTAGAAGTCACGCTTGTAGTTGAACGTGTGACCGATGGTGACCACGAGCATGGCAAGCGCGGACGCCGCGACCAGCCACCAGATGTACCAGATCATCGCGAAGCCGAAGACGACGCTCAGAGCACCGAGGATGACACCGGTACCGGTGTTCTTCGGCATGTGGATCGGCTTGAAGCCTTCCGTCGGACGGACGTGGCCGCGAGCCTTCATGTCGTACCAGCTGTCGTGGTCGTAGACGATCGGCGTCATCGCGAAGTTGTAGGCCGGAGGCGGCGACGAGGTCGACCACTCGAGCGTACGGGCACCCCACGGGTCGCCGGTTGTGTCACGCAGCTCTTCGCGCTTCAGGAAGCTGACGACGAGCTGGATCAGGAACGAACCGATGCCGAGCGCGATGAGGAATGCGCCGAAGGCAGCGATGATGAACCAGATCTGCAGCGACGGATCTTCGAACTGCGACATGCGGCGGGTTACGCCCATCAGGCCGAGAACGTAAAGCGGCATGAAGGCGAAGTAGAAGCCGACCAGCCAGAACCAGAAGGACATCTTACCCCAGAACGGATCGAGCTTGAAGCCGAAAGCCTTCGGGAACCAGTAGGTCACGCCGGCCATCAGACCGAACACCACGCCGCCGATGATGACGTTGTGGAAGTGGGCGATGAGGAACAGCGAGTTGTGCAGCACGAAGTCAGCCGGCGGGATCGCCAGCATGACACCGGTCATGCCGCCGATGACGAAGGTCACCATGAAGCCGATCGTCCACAGCATCGGGACTTCGTAGCGGATACGACCGCGATACATCGTAAACAGCCAGTTGAACATCTTCGCCCCTGTCGGGATGGAAATGATCATCGTAGTGATGCCGAAGAAGGAGTTCACGCTTGCGCCCGAACCCATGGTGAAGAAGTGGTGCAGCCAGACGAGATACGACAGGATGGTGATGACGACTGTGGCGTAAACCATCGAGGCATAGCCAAACAGGCGCTTGCCGGTGAAGGTGGCGACGACTTCGGAGAAGATACCGAAGGCAGGCAGCACGAGGATGTAAACTTCCGGGTGACCCCAGATCCAGATGAGGTTCACATACATCATCGGGTTGCCACCAAGGTCGTTGGTGAAGAAGTTCGTGCCGGCGTAGCGGTCGAGCGACAGCAGCGCGAGCGTTGCGGTCAGGATCGGGAAGGAGGCGACGATCAGCACGTTGGTGCAGAGCGAGGTCCAGGTGAAGACGGGCATCTTCATCATGGTCATGCCGGGCGCGCGCATCTTCACGATGGTCGCGATCAGGTTGATACCCGACAACGTCGTTCCGATACCTGCAACCTGCAGGCCCCAGATGTAATAGTCGACACCCACGCCGGGGCTATATTCGACGCCCGAGAGCGGCGGATAGGCCAGCCAGCCGGTACGAGCGAACTCGCCGATGAACAGCGACATCATGATCAGGACCGCGCCGGCCGTCGTCATCCAGAACGAGAAGTTGTTCAGGAATGGGAAGGACACGTCGCGTGCGCCGATCTGAAGCGGAACCACGAGGTTCATCAAGCCGGTGACGAACGGCATTGCCATGAAGAAAATCATGATGACGCCGTGGGCCGTGAAGACCTGGTCGTAGTGGTGAGGCGGGAAAATGCCGGGATTGCCGTTGAAGGCCATCGCCTGCTGGGTACGCATCATGAGAGCGTCGGCAAAGCCGCGCAGAAGCATGACCAAGGCAAGAATGACATACATGATGCCGATCTTCTTGTGGTCGACGCTGGTGAACCACTCTTTCCAGAGATAGGTCCAGAGTTTGAAGTAGGTGATGAGACCGAGGACCGCGATCCCGCCGACCACGACCGCGCCAAACGTGGCGACGAGAATCGGCTCGTGATAGGGGATTGCCTCGATCGTCAACCGGCCGAAGATCAACTTCAGAAGGTCAGGATTGGAAAACATGGAGTAACCCGTTCATTGGTGTCTTTTAGACGCAAAGCGCCAGGTTGAATTATTTCGTCGCAGCAGGCGCGCTCGCGTCGGACGACGGCATAGTATGGCCGTCGTGCTGCATGGTTGTTCCGGACATGGTCATGCCGGGCATGTTTTCCATGTTGCCGGCACCATGGGCGGGGGCTTCGCCTGCGGCAGCTGGCTCGGGAAGGTGGATGCCGTCGATTGGCTCACCGTCGAATTTCAGCTTGTCGCGGTTCTCATGGCTTTCCTTGCCGGCGCCGCCCATCATGTCGATGTGCATCATTTCGCTCATGCACATTTTGCCGGGGGTGGCGCACATGTTCAGGATCGCGTTGAAGAGATCCTTGTCGGCGGTGGCGAAGTAGCGAACCGGCTCGCGCTCGCTCGGACGTTCGAGCTTGAGATAGGCGTCGCGGTTCAGCGCGGTGCCCTGGTTCTTGACCTGAGCCACCCAGCTTTCGAAGCCCTGCTGGTTCATGCCGTGGAACTTGAAGCGCATGTGGGAGAAGCCGGCGCCGCTATAGTTCGCGGAGAAACCGTCATACACGCCTTCCTTGTTGATGACGGCGTGCAGCTTGGTCTGCATGCCGGGCATCGCGTAGATCTGGCCAGCGAGTGCGGGGATGTAAAACGAGTTCATCACAGACGACGCGGTGATCTCGAAGTTGATCGGAACATCGACGGGAGCCGCCAGTTCGTTGACGGTTGCGATGCCCAGTTCCGGGTAGAAGAACAGCCATTTCCAGTCGAGAGCGACGACCTGGACGGTCAGGGGCTTTACGTCGGCGGGTATGGTGCGCTCCGCATCGATGCGGTCAAGGGGACGGTACGGATCGAGCTTGTGCGTGGTGATCCAGGTGATCGCACCGAGCACGATGATGATCGCGAGTGGCGCGGACCAGATGACCACTTCGAGGCGCGTGGAATGGTGCCATTCGGGATCATACGTGGCGGAGGTGTTCGACTGGCGGTAGCGCCAAGCGAAAAACAGCGTCAGACAAATCACCGGGATGATGATCAACAGCATCAGCAGGACTGACACGATGATCAGGTCTCGCTGTTGCATGGCGATATCGCCGGAAGGCGACATGACCACCAGGTTACATCCTGCGAGCATAAAAAATAGCGGCAGAATGACGAGATGGCGGGAAAACTTTGACAGCTTTTGCACGTCGTTATTGCTCTTTTTGTTTCGTCCGATCCGCGACTAAAGCACTATAACTTGTAGCAACATGAGGTGTTTGGTCGCAGCGCAGCAGAATTGCCGCAGTGCGGGATACGACGGAGCGCGTGCGATGTCAAAAACTTGAGGCGACGAATAGAAGCATTTTTTTGCACGGCGCCGCATTCGTGCAACTATATATCCCAGAAAGGCCCCTCGACCACCATTCAGGGCCTTATTTTAGCATTCTCGCGCACATTTCTTCACGCGACGCTAATTTTCAAAATCCCTAGGAAACTATTTCTGATCTCCGCACTTGATAACGGTGAGAGTTCGTTCAAACTCTTAGGTGAGACGCTTTGCCGCAAGCGTCTTAACGAGGGAGGCGTTTTGAATATGGCTACTGTGACTAACTATGGTCCTTCGTCCACGTCCATGGAGCGTGACGCGAGACAAATTCATGCTGACAAGCCGGTTTCTCCGGGCAGCATTGCAATCGGTGTCGTCATTGGACGTACATCCGAGTTCTTCGATTTCTTCGTCTACGGGCTGGCGTCGGTGCTGGTCTTTCCGCAACTTGTCTTTCCGTTCGCGCCGGACAGGTTGACGGCTACACTTTATTCCTTTGCGATCTTTTCGCTTGCATTCCTGGCACGACCAGTCGGCTCCGTGGTCTTCATGACGATCGACCGCCTGTATGGCCGCGGCACCAAGCTCACCATCGCTCTGTTCCTGCTTGGTGGGTCCACCGCATCCATTGCGTTTCTGCCTGGTTATACTGAGATCGGCGTCTGGTCGATTGCGCTTCTCGCGCTGTTCCGCTTGGGGCAGGGCTTTGCGCTCGGTGGTGCCTGGGATGGCCTGGCGTCCCTGCTGGCCTTGAACGCGCCGAAGAATCACCGCGGATGGTATGCGATGATCCCGCAGCTTGGCGCGCCGATCGGCTTTGCGTTGGCCAGCCTGCTCTTTGGCTACTTCGTCGCCAATCTGTCATCGGAAGATTTCCTTAGCTGGGGCTGGCGGTATCCGTTCTTTGTCGCCTTCGCCATTAACGTCGTTGCACTTTTTGCCCGTCTTCGCCTGGTGATGACGAAGGAATTCGGCACGGCGCTGGAACAGCATGAGCTCGAGGCGGCCCCGATTCGCGACGTCGTGCGCATCCACGGTCGCGATATCCTGATCGGCGCCTTTGTGCCGCTCGCGAGCTTCGCGATGTTCCACCTCGTCACGATCTTCCCGCTTGGTTGGATGAGCCTCTACGGCGACCAGCCGATCGGCGCCTTCATGCTGGTCCAGACGGTCGGCGCCATGGTGGGCATCTTGGCGATCATCGCTTCTGGCCTGATGGCTGACCGTATCGGCCGGCGCGGCCAGCTGGCGGTCTGCGCGGTTTTGATCGCGATCTTCAGCTTTGTTGGTCCCATCATGCTGGGCTCGGGTTCGAATGGGCACGATGCCTTCGTGATCATCGGCTTTGGCGTCCTCGGGCTGTCCTTCGGACAGGCCACGGGCTCGATCTCCTCACGCTTCGGCCGGGGTTATCGCTACACTGGCGCTGCGTTCACGTCCGATCTGGCGTGGCTCGTCGGCGCCGGCTTCGCGCCGCTGGTCGCACTCAGCCTCTCCAGCCGGTTCGGACTGACCTTCGTTGGCTATTACCTGCTATCGGGCGCTATCTGTACGCTTGCTGCTCTGGCGTTCAGCCGGGCGCTGGAACAGCGCGACTGATCGATCGACGCCAATAAACAAAGCCCGCCTGAACTGATGTTTGGGCGGGCTTTTAACATTTGCGTATGAGCTATGGTGGGTCGCCTAACTCACTGGCTCCGGCTTTTTTGCGGCGCGCGCGGCCGTAAGCTCGGCGGTTGTGTGGTTCAGGCGGTCTGCGAGGACGCGCATGATCTCGACAGCCATCTCGGGAAAGTCGCTCAAAAGCTTCAGGAAATGCTCCTTGCTGATCCGGAGCACCTCAAGCGCCGAGGTGGCACGAACCGTCGCGGTACGCGAGACATCGCAGAGGATGGCGATCTCGCCGACGATGGAGTTGGGATCGACATCGGCGACTTTGATGTCGCCCGCGGGTGAGCGAACAAGAATGTCTGCTGTTCCCGACAGGACCACGTAGGCGGCGTCGCCCGGGTCACCTTGTCGGAACAGATCCTGTCCTTCACTATATGTCATGCGGTCTGAGGTGAAGGCCAAAAGTTTGAGCTTGGCCGGTGCTATCCGTGAAAAGATTGGCACGCGCCGTAGCATCTCGACTTCGTCTCTAAGCAGCATGACCTTATCTTCTCCCTGCGCGCTCGTGGCTCGCTTGCTAGAATTACGCGCGTCCTTTTTTGGCTGGACGTCACTTTTGTAGCCCCTTTAGAATATTACGATAACAGTTCCTTGAACATACCGTTCTGTTCGGAAAGTTCCGGAAAATTACCGGCCTCGACCAGGCTTCCACGATCAAAAAGCAGGATTCGATCGAAGAGCGCGGCCAATCGGGCGTTCGAAAGAACCCAAACGATCGCTGGCCGCTCGCCCTCTTGATGCAGCTCGTTGACGAGATTGTTGGTGATCTGGTCCTGCACGCGCTGATCCAGCGCCGACAGCGGCCGATTGAGGATAATGTAGTCGGACCGCCTGAGCAGCGTACGCGCCAGGTTCAGCTTCTGGCGCTGGACCATCGTCAATCGCTTGCCGCCGGAGCCGACATCGAACTCCAGGCCAATCGACAGGACATCGTCGAAGAGCTCGAGCGTTTCGAACAGGCCGACCATGATCGACCGGATGCTTTCGGACGCGTCGGCACGCTGGTAGGCGATGCGACCGAAGAGAACGTTGTCCATCAGGCTTGCTGACGAGATGAAATGTTCGGGGTCGTAGCGCTCAATGACAGCGGCAAGATCATCGGGAATATTCTCGTGGAACTGCTTGCGGGCGCTAACGATCTTGGCGGTCAATTCGTCGGTCAGGAGACCGAAGCGATGGCGAGGCTCGATATATGCGAAGCTCAGGCGGATAATCGCCGAGCGCTCTTCCGGCGTCGCGTCGTCAAACTTCCGGCTGCTGAGCTTCTGCAGCAGCGCCTGATAGGTCGGGATGTCGTCCGCCGTCATGAAGGTCAGCTGCTGAAAGAACGGGTGGTCCGGCGGTAGATCGTGGAAGAGTTCGACCGCGTTTTCAGCGATTTCCAGACCCATGGCGTAGAGGTCGTTGCTCAGTCCCGTTTCCCGGAACAGTGTCTGGAAATAGGGATGGGCCGCCAGGCGCCGATTGTTCATGATCGGCCGCTTCATGGAGCCAAAAAGCAGGTTCTCACCAACCGTCGCTTGCGCATTGTAGCTATCGAAGTCGAAGGGAACGACGATGTTGCCGAGCTCCGACTGCTGCATTTTCTCGCGCAGCGCGGCGCGCAGATCGACGATATGTTCTGCAAGCTTTATATGGACGTGCGTATCAACAGTCGAGCGCAGCGCGAGGTCGAGAATGTCCTCCGTGATCAGCACGGCGTCGAGAGCCGGCCGCATCGCGGTCAGGATATCGCCGGGACCCGTGGCGCCCGCCGCACGATAATCCACCCAGTCGCTGTTCGGATCGAGCGTCGGGTTGCCGGCCTTGATGGCTTCGGCGGCATGCCACTTGGCTTCCTGAGCCGTCTGCTCGTCGTAGTCAGGATCTTTCAGCGGCGCGTGCTTCAGCCCATAGAGAAGGTTGTCGCGAAGCGTGCCCTGGAAAAAATACAGGTCTGACGACGCATATGAAATCCGGCGGCCGGAAACCGATTCCGGCAGCTCCAGCAGATCCTTTCCGTCGATGGTGATACGGCCTGAATTCGGCCAGACCACGCGGCCAAGCGCCTCGGCAAAGGCTTCGGCACCACTCGAATTGGGGCCGACGACGGCCACCGTCTCGTTCGGCTTGATTTCGACGGAGACGTGATCGATCAGCTTGGCGCCGCTGTCGTCGCTGACGGCAAGATTGGTAACGACGATGGGGGCGGCCAAAGCCGCGACCTCTTCGATGGCAACCTTGTGGATGCTGTCGTCGATCAGCGGCTCGACGTTGAACTGCTCGTAGACCTGCTGATACTTCACCTGCACGTCCTGACGCATCTGGTCCCAGTCGATAAGCTCCTTCAGCGGTCCCGGCAGGTCTTTGTAGGCGCTGATGACCGCCACGAGCTGCCCGATATCCAGCCTGCCCTGAAGCGCCAGATAACCGCCGATTGCGTAAAACAGGAACGGGGTGACCTGAGCCAGGAAGTTGTTGAGGAACTTGACCAGGAACTTCCACTGATAGAGATCGTAGCGGATCGAGAATATGAGCCCGAGGCGCGCCGCGATGTCGGCACGTTCGAGGTTTGACGTGTCATTGCCGTGGATTGTTCCGATGCCATCGACGATTTCGCCGACGCGGCCGGAAAGCTCGCGCGCCGTCAACTGGCGCTGACGTCCAAGTTCCAGGAGCCGTTTGCGCATGCGGGGAATGACCACTGCTTGAACGCCGACAATCCCTGCGGCGATCATGCCCAGCCAGAAATTCTGCACGATGATGAAGGCGAGCGCCGTCAGGGCCTGGCCGCCGAGCAAGGCAGGCGAAACGAAGGCGTCCCCGGTGAAGCCGCCCATTGGCTCGACTTCGTCCTTGATCATGGTGGCGATTTCAGCGGATTTCACGCGCTTGAAGTGATTGGGCGGGAAACGCAGAACCCGATCGATCAGCTGGAAGCGGATACGCCGCAGCATGCGCTCGCCCAGCCGACCCTTGTAGGTATTGATGTAGAACTTGAAGAGACCGTTGAGCACCACGAGCGCCAAGAAAACCAGGCTGAGTGCCATCAGCATCTGCTCGCGACCGAGTTGAATGCCCTGGAAAAACTCCACCTTCCCGATCAGCGGAAACGTGTAGGACAGATGCATGAAGGTTTGCGTTGCGCCTTCGCCCTCGAAGCCCGAGCCCTGGATAGGTCCGTTGACGATCTGCTTGGGCAGGTCGAAGGACAGGAAGTAGGGCACCATCGAGAGAGCGACAACCGCCAGAATCCAAAGCTGCTGCAGCCGCGTGTTCGACCAGATGTAGCGCGCGAGGCTTTTTTCCATTGCTAACCGTCGATTGTCTGGAAAATTTGAGACATCAATCCTGCACGTGAAGGCGGTGGTACCGAGAACAGGATCATGCTACCGGATCGCTCAATAAAAACAACGCGAAGCGGCGTGTATTGCTGGACACCGATTCACGCGAGAACTGTTTTATATCACATGATTTTCATAAAGGGCGAGAGTTTCACGCGAGCATAGCGCGAATGATTTCCGCCGTTCGTCTCGCGCCTTCTAGGTCGATCGTAAGATCGGCGGTGCGACGCTTTGGAGCCGAAAGTGCCGCGCTCACGGCTGCTGCCACATGATCGGCCGTCAACCCTTTTTCAGGAAGCAAATCGGCCAGTCCAAGCTTTTCGAGGCGCTCGGCTCTGAAGGTCTGTTCGGTCTCCCCGCCTGCCACGAACGGGATCAGGATCGGCCGGCAATCGGTCCGCAAGAGGTCACCTACAGTGTTGTAGCCGGCTTGCGAAATGGAAACGCGCGCGGCGCCGAGCAGCGAGGGGAAATCCTTGCGGAACCGCACGAGCGTGACATTGGTCGGGATCGCTTGCGATAGGGACGCGAAATCTGCCTCCGGCAGGTTCGGACCGCTGATCAGCAGCCAGCGCAGATCGGCCGGCAGGGTCTTCGCGGCTTCGCCGGTTGCATTCAAAAGCTCCATCCCAACCGCGCCGCCGCCGGCGGATGCGATAATGTCGAAGGTCTCCGACGCCTGCTTCGGTGTTGGCGGCGCCACGATGCCGGTGTAGGAGACCTTGTCGGCGATATCTGCTGTCAGCGGGAAAGTGTCTTCGAGGCGCACGAAGCCCGGGTCACCGTGAACGAGCACGCCGTCGAAATGCGCCTGCACAAGGCCCACGGTCTCGGCGTCGCGCCCAGCCTTGCGGTTCTCCTGCAATATGTCGCGCACCGAGCTAAGCAGTTTCGGTCGCGGGTTCGACGCTTCGATTGCTTCGATCAAAGGCAGGAGTTCGAAGCGCATCTGCCTGCGTCCAAATGGAAAAGCCTCGATGATGACGACGTCGGGCCGCGCGTCGTGAAAGGCCTGCAATAGAAGATCGCGACGACGATCCAGGAAGTCCTGGTCGATGGCGACACCCCGCTCATCGGCAAGCCCGGAAAATCCGGCGTTGCTGGCCACCACGGGCGGCAATGCCACCGTCTTCAACCCCGCCGCCGGGAAGCCGGCAACGGCCAGGCCGCCAGTTACGACAGTGACATCGAAACCGTCGGCCTCAAGGGCATTTGCGATGCGGCTTGCGCGCGCGATATGACCGATACCGAGCAGGTGCTGAACGTAGAAGAAAACCCTTTGGGCGCTCATGATGCTTTCTGCCACTCTTGTTGGAAAAGCTGGCTGAGCTGATCGATGCTGGCATTGTAGTCGAAGTGGCTGCGCACACGGCTCTCGGCAGCGTCACCCAGCCTTTGCCGCAGGTCCGGATCGCGAATGGCTGCCTCAAGCGCCTGGGCCAGCGCCTTGGGATCATCCGGTTCGACCAGCAGTCCATTTTCGCCATCTACCAACAGTTCCGGTACTCCGGACACGGAGGTGGAGATGCAGGCCAAGCGCTGGCTGGACGCTTCGACCAGAACATTCGGCAACCCATCGCGGTCGCCATTGGCCGCGATACGGCAGGCGAGCATGAAAAGATCGGCTCGGCGATAGTGATCCAGAACCTCTTCCTGGGCGAGCGCTCCCTTCCAGGTGATGCGCTGGGAGAGCTTGAGTTCGCTAGCCAGTGCCTTCAGTTTGGCCAGTTCGTCACCGCCGCCGATATGCTCGAAACGCCAATTGAGATCGCTGGGTAGCAATGCCAGCGCTTGCAGCAAGGTGTCATAACCCTTCTTTTCCACCGCGCGCCCTACACTGAGCAGGAAGACGGGTTTTGTCGGGTCGCTGCCATCATGGCCGGATCGTTCGCCAGAGAAATGACCGAAGCGGGCGAGATCGAGACCGTGATAGCTCAAATGCACTGCATCCTTGCGCGATGTCAGCGTGCGCATATGCTGGTAACCGTTTCGGGTGCAGGTGACGGCCCATCGGGCGCTGGAGAGTTTTTCAGTCAGTTCCCAGTCCGGAGATGTCCAGATGTCCTTGGCGTGGGCAGAGCAGGTCCAGGGCACACCTGTCAAAAGGCTCGCATATTCGGTAACGGAGGCTGGCGTATGGATGAAATGCGCGTGCAGCCATTGTCCGCCATCCGGCCATTCGCGGGCGAGCACCATTGCCTGGCCAAGCCTTCGGAAGCGATTGCGCGAGACATCACGCGGCAAGTCCTTGAAAAAACGCTTCATGAGCGTGCCAAAGCCCGGTTTGCGGAGGCTTGCAAACAGCCCCTTCAGCACACGCAATGGCTCTTCGTGGAGGTATTCCGGCAGATAGACGACCCGCGCCTTGATCTCGTCGTGAACGGGATGGCGCTTCTTGTCGGTTGGACGCCGCATGGAGATCAGGGTCAGGTCAAAACCGGCCTTCTCTAGCCCCAGCAATTCCTGCGCGATGAAAGTTTCCGAAAGGCGCGGGTAGCCCTTCAAGACGACAAGCAGTTTGCGGCGTGGCAGCAATGATAAGACTTTCACTCGGCGCCGACGACGGAAAGGTGGCGGCCACGGTTGTCGAGCCAGCTGCCAACTGTCTCGGAGATATGGTTGAGGCCTTCAAGCCGCATGTTGGATCCGCTCATCGAAGGCGGCTGTCGATGCGGCAGACGCTTCAGCGCATCGGCCATGACGGCAGCGTCAGCCGAGGCTTCCGGCAAAAGCATCTCTACGAGGCCGAGGTCGCTGGCCCGCTTGGCGCGAAGCAGCTGTTCTTCGCGCGGCTTGACGCGGGGCACGATCAGCGCGGGCTTGTCGAAGGAGAGGATTTCGCAATAGGTGTTGTAGCCACCCATCGCCACCACGCCAGCGGCGCCGGCGATCAGTTCTTCCATATTGTTGTCGAATTCGATCACCTGGATGTAGGGGATCTTCGACCCCTTCTGCACCAGCGTCGTGCGCTCCGCTACCGGCATGTAGGGACCGAGCACAACCAACGCCTTTTGCTGCAAGGTCGGATCTTGCTCGTAGGCATTCATCACGTCGTGCACCAGATCCGAGCCATCGCCACCGCCACCTGTCGTGACGAGAATATAGTTGTCGCTGCGGGCATTGATTGAGGTTTTATTGGCTGAGACGCTGCGCTGCAGGAAGCCGACGAAGTCCATCTTGCGGCGAACGCTGGCCGGCACATCGAGGCCGATGAGCGGGTCGTAGAAATCAGGCGGGCCATACACCCAGATCGAATCGTAATACTGGTCGATCTTCTGCATCACGCCGTTCTTCTTCCACTCGGCGTCGAGCAGGTGAGGGGCGTCCATGATCTCGCGCAGACCAAGCACCAGTGTCGTGCCTCGTGCCTTCAGATAGTTCAACGTCTCCTCAACCTCGCCCTTCAGTCCCATCGGCTCCTTGTCGACGATGAAGATATCTGGCTGAAACGTCTCTGCTGTGTGGCGGATGATCGATTCGCGCATCTTCAGCGTATCCTGAAGATCGATATGGCTTGCCATCGACGTATACTCGCCGTTGCGCAGCTTGATGACGCTCGGCACCTTCACGAAGTCAACACGGGCGCGATAGTCGAAGGCACCGGCGATCGTCGCACCTGAGATGATCAGGATGTTGAGGCCGCGATAGTCCTCGACCAACGCATGCGCGATGGTTCGACAGCGTCGCAGATGGCCGAGCCCGAACGTGTCATGGCTGTACATCAGGATGCGTGCGTCTTCCAGGCGCCTGGCCATGGACATTCCTTCCGGGCTATTCATCATCTAGCACCGCCGCTTTCAACGGCGCTGGCGACGGATCGGGGAAGGATCAGTCGTCGGCCGTTATTTGTAGGGATCTGCCGCATCACGCAAGCCGTCTCCCAGAAAGTTGAACGCCAAAATAACCAAGACCACCGGTATAATCGGGAAAAGCAACCACGGATAGAACGCAATAACGCTTACGCTCTTGGCTTCCGTGAGCAAAATGCCCCAGCTTGTGATCGGCGGGCGAAGGCCAAGCCCCAGGAAGCTCAACGCCGTCTCGCCGAGAATCATGCTGGGAATGGAGATTGTTGCCGAAGCGATCAGGTGGGACATGAAGCCCGGGACGAGATGGCGACCGATGACGCGAGGCGTGCTTGCGCCCATCAGCTGCGCTGCCTGCACGTAATCCTCTTCGCGCAACGCCAAGAGCTTGGAGCGCACGGCGCGCGCCAGGCCGGTCCAATCGATAATGCCGAGAATGATGGTGATGCCAAAATAGATAACAATTGGGCTCCACGTCACCGGCATGATCGCTGCCAGCGCCATCCACAAAGGCAGGCTCGGAAGTGACTGCAGCACTTCGATCAGGCGTTGTACGATCAGGTCGAACACGCCGCCACGGTAGCCTGCAAGGCCGCCAATGACGATGCCGAGGCAGAAGCTGATGGATATGCCGATCAGGCCGATCGTCAGCGAGATGCGGGCTCCGTAAAGAATGCGCGAAAGCACGTCGCGCCCCAAACGGTCGGTGCCAAGTAGAAACATCTGTCCCCCCTCGGCGGGGCAGACCATATGCAGGGTGGAATCGAACACGCCCCAGAATTTGTAGGCGTCGCCGCGGCAGAAGAAACGGATCGGCTGCACGTCGCCAGGCTTGTCGCTGTAGAGGCGATGCAGCGTGTCCATATCAAGCGACATGGTACGACCATAGACGAACGGACCGACGAATTTGCCATCATTGAAAAAGTGCACGCGCTGCGGTGGCGAGTGGATAAAATCGACGTTCTTGGTGTGCAGCCCGTAAGGCGCCACGAATTCCACGACGATGATCATCAGATAGACGGCGATCAGGAAGACCGCCGATGCAAGCGCCAGGCGGTGCTGCTTGAATTTCCACCACATCAGCTGCTTTTGCGACGCGAGGTGGATGCGCGATTGCGCCGCAGTCATGCTTTCGGTCGCCATCGGATCGAATGGCGCGGTCGAGACGTAGTGCGGCAAAGGTGCGCCGGGTGGGGGCAAGGGCGACATTATTTGGTGCTCCTGCCTTGCAGGCGAATACGCGGGTCGAGGAAGCCAAGGGCGATGTCCGATATCAGCACGCCAATGACGTTCAGGAAGGCCAGGAACATCAGGAATGAACCGGCAAGATACATATCCTGGCTCTGAAGCGCCTTGATCAGCATCGGGCCCGTGGTTTCAAGTGACAGCACGATAGCGACGATTTCCGCGCCCGATATGATCGAAGGAAGGATCGAGCCGATATCAGCCACAAAGAAGTTCAGCGCCATGCGAAGTGGGTATTTTATGAGCGCGCGCAAAGGGGGAAGGCCCTTGGCGCGCGCCGTCACGACATATTGCTTCTGCATCTCGTCGAGCAGGTTGGCGCGGAGCCGTCGGATCATGCCTGCAGTGCCGGCCGTGCCGACGATGATCACGGGGATCCACAGATGGGACAGGATCGATCTGGCTTTCTCCCAGCTCATAGGCTCGGCGAGATATTTCTGGTCCATCAAGTGGCCAATCGAAACCCCGAACCAGATGTTGGCGAAATACATGAGGATCAGCGCCAGCATGAAGTTGGGAATGGCGATGCCGAGCAGGCCGAACAGTGTCAGGCCGTAATCGCCCCAGCTGTACTGATGGGTGGCGGAATAGATGCCGATCGGAAAGGCGATCAGCCAGGTCAGAAGGATCGTCGTAAAGGAGACAAGAATGGTCAACCACAATCGGTCACCCACGACCTCCGACACTGGCAGCTGGTATTCGAACGAATAGCCGAAGTCGCCGTGCAGCATGCCGCCGACCCAGTAGAAATAGCGGACCACGGCCGGCTTGTCGAAACCGTACTGCTTTCTGAGTTCCTCGATTTCCTGCAGGTTGGCGCTTTCACCCTGGGCGCGCAATTCAGCGATCTGACTTTCGAAGAAGTCGCCTGGCGGCAGTTCGATGATGGTGAAGACCAGTGCCGATATGACGAACAGCGTGGGCACCATGGCGGCGATGCGCCAGAGGATATATCTCAACATCGCTCAGGCCTCCTTGAACCAGAAGGTGTCGGGCATGTAGATGCCGAGATAGGATGTCGGGTCAAAGCCATAGAGGCCTTGCTCCGGCACATTTTGCAATTTCGCTGATTTTAAAATGGGTTGCAGCGTGCTGTTGATCAATCCGATCGAGAAGACCTGCTGCGTGTAAAGCGACAGCATCTGGTGCCAGATCGCTTGACGTTCCTCGAAGTGAGAGGTCGCGCCCCAATGGCTGAGCAAGGTAACAAGCTGCTCGGCCTCCGGCAGATCAGGCGCGGTTCCAGCCTGGCCGGCGGATAGGTGGTACATGCCCCAGAGCGGCCATTGCAACTGATCGTCCATGGTTGGCGCCAGTTGGCTCGGCGACATGTCGGCGGTCGCCACCCCGTTGTCGATGCCGAACCAGATCGACATCATGATACGGCCGCTCATGGCGCGGTCGCGGAAGACGTCGCGCTGCGAGGTGCGGGTGTAGAGCGCAATGCCAACCTCGCGCCAGTGATCGCGTACCAATTCCAACACGTCGGTGTCGAGATTGCTCTCGCCAGCGGTTTCCACCGTGATCTCGGCGCGGCGCCCATCCGGGAGCAGGCGAATGTCTTCGCTGTCGCGCCCGGTCAGCCCCAGCTCGTCAAGCAGACGGTTGGCTTCATCTGGATCATGGGCGATGAAGGCGTCGGCATATTCCTGTTTGAACAGCGGACTGTCCGGCAAAACGGTGTCCGCGCTCGGCTTGCCAAGGCCGTAGAAGGCCACCATGTTGATTTCGTGACGGTCGACAGCCAGCGAGAGGGCACGCCGGAAGCGTGTCTCGCGGAAAAGCTTGCGCCAGACATCGTCAGCGCAATTGAGGTTCGGCAAAAGCGCCACGCGCGATCCGCGCACCTGCTTCCACAGGTTTACCTTTACGGGAAAACGCTTCTCGGCGTCCTTGAGATACGTATAGTCGTTGAAGTCGACGCCTGTTGCCTGCAGGTCGGATTCGCCCGCGCCCGCCTTGGCTGCGATGATCGAGGACGAGCTGACGTTCATGATGAACCGATCGACATAGGGCAGTTGGACGCCGTTCTCGTCGATCCGGTGGAAGAATGGGTTGCGCACAAAGACAAACTGCTCTGCCGGCGGCGGCGTGGTGTTGATCCAGGGATCGAGCGACGGCAAGTCGGGGTTTTCGGGGCGCGAGGCGCGCGACATCTTGATGTGCAGATCGGCCCATTTCTTGACGCGGTTCTGCTTCATCAACGCCGAAAGGCGAAAGTCGTCCTGATACTTCTTGTGGAACTGCTTCAGATAGTGCGCCGGCCCGTAAATGACCAGCGGCAGCGGTCCGGCAAGTGCCGGCATGAAGTTGGGGTTCGGCCGGTCCCAGGTGTAGCGCACGGTGACGGGGTCGAGGACCTCGAAGCGCGGAAGGTTACCGTGCGGACGAAGCTCAAGCGCGCCTCCTCCCGGTGTCAGCTCCTTGTTGAGGATGACATCCTCCCACCAGTAGCGAAAATCGTCGGCAGTGAAGGGCGATCCATCGGACCAGCGGTGCCCTTCGCGCAGATGGAAGGTGAAGACGGCGTCGTTTTCCGAGGTGAAGCCCATCAGGATGTCGGGCTGGAACTGCAGCTTGGTATCGTAGCCGACAAGCCTGGAATAGCCATAGACTGTCATGTAGCGGATGTCTTTCGCGCTGCCGATGATGGTGCGCACGGTGCCGCCGTAGACCCCGGGCTGTCGCCCGGTGGCCTTCATGTTGATGATCCTTGGATGGGTAGGCAGGCGCTCCACCATTGGGGGGATGCGATCTGCCCGCAGCCAGTCGCGCAGGAATTCGGGCTCGATATCCCGCTCTCCAACCGCTTTTGCCAATGACGGGGCGATCGCTGTGCCAACCAGTCCACCGATAAAGCCGCGACGCGTTACCATGCGCGCAACTCCTTTGCGTCGGCGCCTTTCCGGGCGCGCACGAAATGACCGTTGCCAAGATCGGCATAGTCGAGTTCCGATACGTCGTCGTGTTCGGCAGTAAAGGTCACGCCCCAGTTCTGCTTGTCAGCCGCACCGTTCTTGCGCAGAGCCTCGAAGTCCAGCGGCCGGTCAAGATCGGGGAAGGGGACGGCGGCCAGGAGAGATTTGGTGTAGGGATGGACCGGATCTCGCAGGATGATCTCCCGCGGCGCGATCTCGACGATGCGCCCCTTGCACATCACCGCGATGCGATCGGCCATGTAGTCGACCACGGCCAGATTGTGTGAGATGAACAGATAGGTCAGCCCGAGTTCCTTTTGGAGATCCTTCAACAGGTTAAGGATCTGGGCCTGGACCGAAACGTCAAGTGCGGAGACGGGTTCATCGAGAATGATGAGCTTAGGCCCGAGTGCCAGCGCGCGCGCAATCCCGATGCGCTGTCGTTGACCGCCAGAGAAACTGTGCGGATAGCGGTTGAGATAGCGCTTATCGAGCCCGATCGCGCCCATCAGCGCTTCAACCTTGCGATTGCGCTCTGCACTGTCACCGCGATCGTGGATTTCGAGCGGCTCGGAAAGGATATTGCGAACAGTCATACGAGGAGACAGCGACGATACCGGGTCCTGGAAGACCATCTGGATATTGGTGCGCAGTTCCTGCAGATCATCGCCGGTGACGGACAGGACGTCGACGACATCCTTGCCGTCGTTGAAGATCACCGAGCCGCTATCCGGCGCCATCGCCCGCATGAGGATCTTGCTGACGGTGGTCTTGCCGCAGCCAGATTCACCGACGAGGCCAAGGCACTCGCCACGGCGAATATCGAAGCTGACATCGTCGACCGCGCGAACGCCCGCGTGGTCGCCCATGCCGAACAGGCCGCGGTTGCGTGTCTTGAAGGTCTTGGTCAGATTGTTGACCGACAAGAGCACCTCAGGCCCCTCGACCGCCACCTTGGCCTTTTTCTTGCCGACGAGGGATTCGAGGTTGACCGGAACGTCCCGCAGCGCCTTCAGCCGCTCGCCTTCTCGCATGTCGAAGTGAGGAACGGCGGCCATCAGGCCCTTGAGATAGGGGTGCTGCGGATTGCGGAAGATCGATTCCACCGGCCCAGCTTCCATGATCTCGCCATGGTAGATGACGACGACTTCGTCGGCCATGTTGGCGACGACGCCGAGATCATGGGTGATCAGCAGCATTGCCATGCCAAGCTTGTGCTGCAGATCGCGCAGCAGTTCGAGGATCTGCGCCTGGATCGTCACGTCGAGCGCGGTCGTCGGCTCGTCGGCGATCAACAAAGCGGGGTTGCAGATGAGCGCCATGGCGATCATGGCGCGCTGGCGCATGCCGCCCGACAGTTCGAAGGGGTACATGTCGAATGTCCGCTTCGGATTGGCGAAGCCGACAAGACCGAGCATCTCCTCCGTCTTCTGCCGTGCTTCTTTCTTGGTCGCGTCCGTATGGATCAGCAGCGATTCACTGATCTGATTGCCCACAGTGTGCAGCGGTGACAGCGATGTCATCGGCTCCTGGAAAATCGTCGCCATGCGCCGGCCGCGCAAATCGCGCATCTCTTCGCTGTCGCGCGAGTATTTCAAAATATCCGTGGCCTTGCCGTCCAAGGGGTCGGTGAAGAGTATGCTTCCCGTAGCCTGGGCGGGATTGGGCAAAATACCCATAATGCTTTGGCTGATAACCGACTTGCCAGAACCCGACTCGCCCACCAGCGCCGTCACCTTGCCCGGCAGGATGCGCAAATTTGCGTTCTTCACGACACGCAGCTTGTCGCCGAAAACCGTAAAGGAGATATCAAGATTTTCGATGCGTAGCAGATCGGACGCGGACGCCATACCAATGAGATTCCCCAGTTTTCTTCGTATCTATTGCGAAGACACTAGCGTACGGCAATCAGGGTGTCCAGTTGATGACGAACTGATTGAAATTGGGGAGATTTCTGCCTTTTTGTCAGCCTCGGCCCAAGGCATCGCTCCGAACGTTACTGCATGAACTTGTCAGCTGTCGGGGCTGTGGCCTGCTTGCGAGCATCGCGGTGGAGAAGGATGACCTGCTCGGCCTCCGACAGCGCATCGTGAGGTGCCTCATCGATGCCCTCGTCGGTGTGCAGCTGCGGGGTTGGCGCGTGCGGTTGCAAAACAGTGATTTTCTGGCGCACGCCGCGCAGCTTTTCCTCACCCAGCGTCGTCCATTCTCCGCCGCAATAGCCAGCAAAGGCCTGGCTGGCGACGACCTCGCGCGAATATTTCTTGGTCAGCGACTGCAGCCGCTGCACCTCGTTGACGGCGGAGCCGAAGGCCGAAAACGTCAGCCTGTCCTTCAAGCCGACATTGCCGAACATGACATTGCCGACATGCAGGCCGATGCCGTAGGAGATCTTGCCCAAGCCGTTGGCCTGGCGCTCGCTGTTGAGTTCGCAGACCCGAGACTGGGCCTGGTGAACAGCCGACAGGGCGGCCTGACAGGCGATTTTCGACGGATCCTTGTGGCGCCCGCATGGATAGACGGCTAGGAAGCCATCCCCTATGAAGCTCAGGATCTCGCCACCATTTCGATTGAATGGCGCGGCGATTGCGTCGAAAAACTGGTTCAGCGTGTCGATGTAATTCTGGCGGCCTTCCTTTTCGGCGTAGACGGTAGACTGTCGCATGTCACCCATCACCAGCGCGGCACGGATAGTTTCACCATCTCCGCGACGAATCTGGCCGTTGAGGACGCGCTTGCCCGCATCACCGCCAAGATAGGTGGTCAGCATGTTGTTGGCGAGCTTGCCGAGTACGGCCATCTTGGCTGCAACGGCGAGGTGGTTCTGCATCCGCAACAAGGCGTCGATCATGTCGTCGGAAAAGCCGGAATGGCTGTCGGTCGACCATGAACCCATCATGCCCTGCACCGAGCCATCGCCGAATGGCTGCACGAAGGCGAGGTAATCGGTGATACGTTCAGCCCGCAGATCGGCGAAAACGGGAAACTCCACCTGCCCGTCGGCCGGTATATGGCGACGGATATGCTGTAAATTATTGTCGAGGAGATAGTAATAAGGGCTCTGCAGGAAGCGATCGGGCTTCTGCCCCGCTGCATGGCGATACCCTTCAATCGTCACACCGCTTGCTCTTTTCCAAGTGAAACTGAGTGCATCGTACAGGGGATGCAACATCGAGAAGGTGAGGTGAACCCGCGCGATCGGAAGACCTGCAGCCGCGATGCGCTCGCAGAAGCCGCGAACGATGTTTTCTAGATCGTCGCCAGCCAGCGACGAATTCGTCAGCCACTCAGCAACACGGTCCAGTAGAATTGAAGATACCCTGGTATCGATCGCGCCCATGCCTGCTAATATCCTCATAAGGCGCGTCACCCCCGAAAAAAAGACGGAAAATCGTCCAGACGCGTCATGTGCGCCAGGCGAAATTCAGGATGAACGAGCAGTATTATTGTGTCAACGATCCGCCAGAGCGGCGGAGGTACCTGTCAGGCCACAGGTGAATGCGGCCGGATAAGCTGCCTTTTGATGGTTGGTTATACACTCTAGATAGGTCCGCCATCCACACGAGACAATGGGCGTGGGCCAAATTCCGCTGTTCCTCCAAATGTCTGCGGGAGGCGGAGTCATTTTAGCAACACCGCGACGATCAGCCTGCTAGGTGCCGCCCCGTGTTCACGTTCGCGTCAGTTGTCCAATATCCCGATTAGCGGGTTTAATTCGCCGCGATCTTACACTAGATCAGAATTCCTTTCTGTTTCAGGCGAGACCCGCTTTGCAAAGCACCTCTGTATTCGACGATCTTTCCAACAAGATTGAGACCCGCACGGCTCGCGCCGGTATCATCGGCCTCGGCTATGTCGGCTTACCGCTCGCCATGGCGATCGCCCGTAGCGGCTTCGCGGTCACCGGCTTCGATGTCGATCCGAAGAAGATCGTCGCCATCGATGCGCGCAGCTCCTATATCGATGCGGTCACCAGCGCCGACTTGCAGGCTCAGATCGATGCCGGCCGCTTTGCCGCGACGACCGAATTTGCCGGCCTAGCCGAGTGCGACGTCATCGTCATCTGTGTGCCGACGCCGCTCACCAAGCACCGGGACCCGGACTTGTCCTTCGTCGAAGCGACGTCGCGCACGATCGGCGAGCATCTGCGCAAGGGCCAGCTGGTGGTGCTGGAATCGACCA